>JAIITD010000146.1 GCA_022737715.1 Veillonella sp. | reverse complement strand
AGTTCGTAATGCCACTTTTAGGCTAGTTTTAAAGCCCTAATATATCTCTCTGCGCTCCAGTTCTTCGCAAGTCGCTCGATAGATATATTAGGGCTTTTTCTATCCAAAATTGGCAGTACATCTGTAGGAAGGTCGCGCTAACAGACCGCTTCGTGGGTCTTTCATAACCTAAAATGAAATTCTAGATTGTGTTATAATAGCGCATATAGGGGTTGCATATAAACGCGAGGTATATATGTCTATTCTTGAACGTACGATACAATCAGTAATATTTGAACTGGGTGCGATTTTAATAGGGATGCTAGTCATTGAGTTTATTCCTCATGAGGGGCAACCGTTGTTGTTGATGATATTAATTTCGTTGACTGCAGTCATATGGAATTTTATATTTAACTGGATCTTTGATAAATTGGTACCAGGTGATAGATTGGATCGAGGTCCTGTAATTCGCACGATTCATGCCGTACTGTTTGAAGGGCTTTTATTGGCGGCTACGGTACCAATGATTATGTACATGATGCATATCAGTCTATGGATGGCGTTTATTACTGATATTTCAATGACCTTGATTATCTTGGTATATACGTATGTCTATAATTGGGTATATGATCGAGTACGTTTATTCTTTGTGAAAGTTTAATCTATTGATTTGAGGTAAGTACCTCTTGTAAAGTTTATATCGTATAAGAGGAGGTTCTTATGTCTACAAAATCTATTACAGGCACAGGTCTTTTGTTGGCCGTTGCCTTGTTGGCACAAAGTTTGCGCCTTATGTTTCCATTTATTCCAAACCAAGTCAGCATGTTCCTTATCGGCTCAATCACATCGGCTACATTTGTGCTCGCCACATGGCGCTATGGTTGGAAAAACGGCTTAGTTATTGCTTGGATTGCGCCAGTTGTAGCACATTTGCAAGGCATGTTGCCATTGCCACCATTTATCTTTATCACCGGACTTGGTACCACTGCCTATGTACTGGTGGCATATTGGCTACAACATAAATCAACAATACTACTTATTATCGTTGCTGCATTGGTGAAAGCCGGTGTCCTATTTGGTGGATATTCGTTGTTCTTTTCTTTGTTCCAACTACCACCAAAGGTTGTAAATGCAATGCTCTTTGTATCTAGTTGGCCACAGCTTGTGACCTCCTCGTTAGGTATTATATTGGCATTGCTAATTATGAAGCGTGTTAAATAGATTCGTTGGCTCTATTCCTAGTTAATCAAATAATAATAAAAAGGTGTTACCACATTCTTTTGCATTGATAACAGTTAGTACTGTTTCAATAGAGGATGTAGTAACACCTTTTTTTAAGATATTCTATTGTTTTTTCTTCAAAGATTTAAGAATGAAGCCACCCACAGTTCCAGTAATACCGAAACCTAATAGGCCCATGCCAATTGTATGCATTAAAATACTACTTTGATTGTTTTTAGAAATTTCTTGTGCTGCTTGCACTGCGCTTGTAGCCTTTTTGGCTATTTCCACATTATTAGCTGATGGATCTGGAATAACAAATAAGATTACGATGGCAATGATTAGACTAATAATACCAGCAATGAATAAATACTTTCCACGTTGATTTACTTTTTCCATAATACCCTCTCCTTTATATATTACGAATTAAGATATATAGTATTCATCTTGATTATATCCTGTATGTATATAAATGTAAATTAGTAATTCTGTATGTAGTTTTTTGGATTAAATGCTTAATGAGCTCGGTAGAAACTAAGTAAGAAACATCAGTTTATGATTAGTTTAAAAAATGAGAAATGCTACCTATTTTATTTTGAAGGTGAGTATATATTGAGAATATATAAAAATACATAAAAATATTTAATAATTCAATATAGTGTTTAGATAGAATTCATGTGTAATTCACGTTAAATTCATGAAGAAAGCGTGGGAATGATGTATTTTAGATTGTTGAATCTTATTAAAAGATTGGTTATTTATAAGTAAATTAGTTTATTAGAAGTGAAGTACATAAAATATTCCGATTTTAAAGCTCATCATAAAAATTGATGAGTATATTAATAGGTCTTAGAACAATAGTAATCAAGCTATTTTTAGTGTTTATGAAGAGTTATTAATGAACTTTATATGGAAAAAAGGCTTGTGCATATCGTAAAATTTTGATATGCTATGCAAGTAATTAACAATATAAATTTTTCTTAAACTAACTTAAATATAATTCTTTTGAGAGAGAAAATATGTTTAGGTTAGGCTAAAGAGAGAGGCGAATAGAGAGACTGAAAAATTGTATTGTATATTGTTAAGGATTTTAATATAGTGAGGGTGTAAGATGAGAGAAAACAAACATTCCAAAAAATTAGCGTTTGCAGTATTGGCTGCGACAGCTGCTGTAGGCGTATCCGCCGTTGCTCCTGTAAGTGCAGCCGAAATCCAAACTGCACAAGGTTTTATTTTTGCAGCAGGTAATGCAACAGAGTCTCCAGATACTACGCACAATAGTGTTTCTTATGGTACTGTTGCAAGTGGTACAGCTACTAGTATTGCAGTTGGACAAGGTAATAAAATTACGAGTGCTACTGGTTCCAGCAGTGCATATGGTAACCAAAATACAGTTAACGGTGACCAAGCTAATGCATTTGGTGATGGTAATACTGTAACAGGTGCTTATGCACAAGCATTCGGTGATAGCAATGTTATTGACGGTACACATGCTATTGGTTATGGTTATAAAAACACTGTAGGTGAATCCACATCTAATTTCCGTGATCGTGATTATGATAACGAACCAGATAGTGCAACATTACGTCCAGGAGACTGGAAAACTAATTCTGTAGCTATTGGTTCTGAAAATACTGCTTTAGGTAGTTCTGCGTTAGCAGTAGGTAATGGATCTCAAGCTAAAATGAGCGAATCTATTGCTATCGGTCATGCTGCAGAGGCTGAACGTACTTGGTCTACTGCTATTGGTACACGTGCTAATGCATCGGAAGTTCGTTCTCAAGCTATTGGTTATGAAGCACAAGCTGCTGGATATAAAGCTAATGCGATTGGCTCTAGTGCACAAGCCACTGGTGCACATACTAATGCAATTGGTTCTTCCGCTATTGCTTCTGGTGATCATGCACAAGCTTATGGTGCTGGTGCACAAGCTCAAGGTGAACGTGCAAATGCTTTCGGTTCTGATGCACATGCTACAGCTGACCATGCTATGGCAATTGGTGATCATTCCGTTGCGACTGATGCAAACTCCGTTGCTATTGGCTTCCAATCCAAATCTGCTCCTGCAACATCCGTAAGCAGTGCTTCTGTTGTGACAACTAGCATTACAAGTGGCGCTCCAATTGCAACTCATACATATGGTGGCTTTGCTGGCGTAGGTTCTGCAGCTAAAGGCTCTGTTTCTGTAGGTCAAGCTGGTCAAGAACGCCAAATTAAGAATGTAGCAGCCGGTGAAATTTCTGCTACATCTACAGATGCTGTAAATGGTAGCCAATTGTTCTCTGTGGCTAATGAATTACAAAACCAAATCGATAATTCTACAAATGGTGCCATCAACAATAACATTACTAACTTGACTAACCGTGTAGGTGATGTAGAACAACGCGTTAATAAAGTAGGTGCAGGTTCTGCTGCATTGGCTGCATTGCATCCATTGGACTTCAACCCTGATGACAAATGGACAGTAGCTGCTGGTTATGGTCATTACCACAATGCTAACTCCGCTGCATTGGGCGCTTTCTACCGTCCTAATGAAGACACAATGTTCTCCATCGGTAGCACAATCGGTAATGGTAACCCTCAATTGAACGCAGGCGTATCCATTCGTCTTGGTAAACGCGCTCCTGAATCTCGTTCTCGCGTAGCTATGGGCCGTGAAATTGCTGAATTGAA
>JAIITD010000145.1 GCA_022737715.1 Veillonella sp. | reverse complement strand
AGGGCTGTTACGGCTTCGATAACAGGTACTGCACGAAGCGCCACACAGGGGTCGTGACGACCTTGAATAGTGAGCAACGTGTCCTCTTTTTGTGAAAGCGATACAGAATGTTGTTCTTTATAAATGGATGGTGTTGGCTTGATGCCTACTTGCATAACGAGAGGCAAACCATTGGTAATACCGCCTTGGATACCACCGCTATTATTGGTTGTTGTCGTGATTGTATCACCGTTCATGGTGAAAGCATCATTCACTTCGGAACCAAGCTTAGCACACATATCGAAACCGCCGCCGAAGGATACGCCCTTAATAGCAGGTACGCCAAAGATGACGCGAGCTAATCGGTTTTCAATGCCGTCAAAGTTTGGATTGCCAAGGCCGATTGGTAATCCAGTAGCAACGACTTCAACGATACCACCTGTAGAGTCGCCGTCCTTTTTGAGCTTCATGACCAAGTTTTCAACTTCGCTACGTTTTTCTGGATCAACCATAGCGATTGGCTCTGTAGCGATGTTAGCTAATGCTTTCATATCTGGATGAACCATATCGATAGGAGCATCTTGGATTGTTCCCACTTGTTTTAAATGGCCATGGATTTCGATACCTTTTTCACGTAATAGTTGAAGGGTGATGCCACCAGCTACGCAAAGTGGTGCTGTAAGTCGAGCTGAGAAATGGCCACCTCCACGCATATCTACCTTATCGCCGTAGCGCATGCGAGCCGTGAAGTCCGCATGAGATGGGCGAGGGATGTCGCGTAAGTTGTTATAATCGCTGGAATGCTGCGATGTGTTGCGGATCATAAATGCCAATGGAGAACCACTGAGCATACCGTCTACGATACCTGCTAAAAACTCAGGTACATCGGCTTCCTTACGTTGCGTTGTTAATTGATTTTGCCCTGGCGCACGGCGCTTTAAAAAGGCTGTTAATTCATCGATATTGATGGTATGTCCACAAGGTAGACCCTCTACAATACCACCAATGGCATACCCATGAGAGGCGCCAAAGGTAGATACCTGTATGGTTTTACCGAAATTAGATGCCATTAGCATTACCTCCTAGTAAATTCCAGTCCTCAAAGAAGTCTGGATAGGATTTTGTGATAGCTTCGCTATCTTTTAGTGTGACAGGATTTTCACTGATGAGAGCCATCAATGTGCCGGCCATAACGAGGCGATGGTCATTTACACAATCACCTTGGCCACCTTTAAGTATACCACTACCGATGATATATAGGTCATCACCGTCTTCACGAACTGTACCGCCTAAGTCTCTTACGAGATTAGCAACGGCTACGAGACGATCCGATTCTTTTAAGCGTAGGCGAGCACCCTTAACAAAGGAGCTTTCACCAGAAATAGAGCAAGCGAGAGCCGCCATAACAGGCAACATATCAGGCATTTGCTCAAGGTCTGCATGAATTGGCTTGGAAGCGCGACCTGTGACCGTTACATTCATACCATCCCATACCACATCACATCCCGCATCAATCATAACTTGCATGATGCGGCGGTCAGCTTGTACAGAATTTTTGTTCATTCCTGTAATCGTAATTGGTTTGCCAGTCATACCGGCTGCCACCATCCAGATTGCTGCATTAGACCAGTCGCCTTCGATTTGGTAATTATCACGACCTATGAAGGACGCACCAAATGGAACTGTGAAAGCCTCATTAATATCAGTATCTGGTAAGGTATGCTCTACCTCTACACCAAAATCACGCATGGTTTCAGTTGTTAATGTTACATAATCACTAGATTGTAGTGGCGTAGTAGACGTGATGGTAGATAAGCCGATTTGAGGGGCTGCCAACAATAAGCCAGAGAAGAATTGGCTGCTCACATCACCTACCATGGAGAAATTACCGCCTTGAAGACGACCTGTCATAGTGAATGGAGGTTTATCTTGAGAGAATGTTACACCGTGCGCTTTCATTTCACTGAGCATAGGTTCTAGAGGCCGTTCTGGTAAACGACCCTTTGCATCTACATCTACATCATTACAGATGGATGCTGCTACAGGTAATAAAAGGCGTAACGTAGTACCCGACTCGTGTGGTACTACATTGCCCTTTGCTGGCGCTGGGCCAGGAGTAACGGTAACAACTTTATTTTTATATATTACGTGAGCACCTAAGCCTCGCAAGGAGTCCATTGTTGCATCGATATCCTTAGAGGTGCGACTCAGTAATATAGTAGATGGAGAGGTAGCAAGGGCTGCACAAATCAATGCGCGGTGTGCATGTGCCTTTGCTGGGATGGACGCAATCGTCCCTGTAGGGATGGCGTTCGTTACGGAATGCATAGAAATCTCCTTTTACGTCTTAGTCTAAATAGGTGGCAAGTTCTTCGTGGGTGACTACCTTAAGTTCACTGTGGCCGTAGCTTGTTGGTACCACAATTTTAATAGTAGCCCCTTCACTTTTCTTATCATGTTTAGCAGCTGCTAAGATCTCTTCCTTTGTTATGGTCGTACTAGTTGGCAAATCGTGGGCTTCGATGAGGGCTTTTAATTTATCTAGAGCCTCAACATCTAGTTCTCCATGTTTAACAGCACCTTGTGCCATGAGTACCATGCCAATAGCGACAGCATAACCATGATGAACATCGAAATGACTCGCTTTTTCGATGCCATGGCCAAAGGTGTGGCCTAGGTTTAAGAGTGCACGAACGCCAGATTCGCGTTCGTCTTGCTCTACGATATCTGCCTTTGCTTGAACGCAGCGCGCGATAACAGCACTAACGCTATCGCGGTGTGTAATTAATGGTTTGTTTTCTAGTTGTGTTAATAGTCCAGGTACATCGAGAAAACCGTATTTAATGATTTCTCCGCACCCATTTTTCCATTCCATGTCCGGCAATGTATTAAGCGTTTCCGGATCACAGAGAACAAGAATAGGTTGTTTGAAAGTACCCCACAAGTTTTTACCTGCTTCAAGATTGACTGCTGTTTTACCACCTACAGAGGAGTCTACAGCGGCTAGTAGAGAGGTAGGGACCTGTACATAGTCGATACCTCGTAGGTAGGTAGCTGCTGCAAAGCCCGCCATATCACCTACGACGCCACCGCCGAGAGCGATAAGAAGGTCTTTCCGAGTTAATGATTGGTCAGTCATGTATTCCACTAAATCGATGAGTTGGTGTGCGTTTTTAGAGCTTTCACCAGCAGGAAAAACATAGTCACATACATTGTAACCAGCATCTGTCATACTTGCTTTCACAGATTCCAAATAATGTGGTGCCACGTTACTGTCGCTGACGATGATAACACGGCAATTTGGTTTAAGTGGTTTAATATAATCGGCAATGTGTTCTAGAGACCCTGCTTCGATGACGACATCATAAGGGGTGGACGCGTTGATATGGATGCGAGTCATAATAATTCCTTTCTTAAAAGAATAAGCTAGTATCTATTATAACGGATACTAGCTTATTTGTGTGATATTTAAGATTATTTAGTGCATTCTACCAATGCTTTACGCAATGCGAATACTTCTTTCATAAGGCTAGTGAATTGATCTGGGCGTAATGCTTGAGGGCCATCGCATAATGCTTTGGATGGATCGTTGTGAACTTCGATCATAAGGCCGTCTGCACCGCCGCCTACGGATGCAAGTGAAAGTGGGCGAACCATACGACTCATGCCTGCTGCATGGCTTGGGTCCATGATGATTGGCAAGTGAGATAGTTCGTGCATCATAGGAATCGCTGTTACATCTAATGTATTACGTGTTTTAGGTTCGAATGTACGAATACCACGTTCGCATAATACGATTTGATCATTGCCTTCAGACATGATGTATTCAGCGGCCATCAACCATTCTTCGTATGTAGCAGATAGACCGCGTTTTAACAATACAGGTTTTTTCAATTTCCCCACTTCTTTTAAAAGTGTGAAGTTTTGCATATTACGAGCACCGATTTGAAGCATGTCTACATTGTCGAAGTATTGTAATTGGGAAATATCCATAACTTCGGATACGATAGGAAGACCAGTTTCTTTTTTAGCTAATTCTAAAAGTTTCAAGCCTTCAGGACCCATGCCTTGGAAGGAGTATGG
>JAIITD010000144.1 GCA_022737715.1 Veillonella sp. | reverse complement strand
GGATCCGCCAAAAGACCTGGCATATTAGGATATTCTTTATCTGTTTTGATAATTAATTGTTGGCCATTTGCTTCAATGGATTCATATTTAAAGAATGTTTTAGCATAGTTAGACTTTTCAAAAGAACGCTCAATAGAAGCTTTTACCGCTGCGGCATCAACTTTTTTACCATTAGAGAACTTCACTTTATCATTGATTGTGAAAGTCCATGTTTTATGGTCTGGAGATACTTCCCATTTGGATGCGATCCAAGGTTGAGATTTCATTTGCGCGTCGAATTTAGTCAATGTTTCGCCTACACCATAACGCATTACAACCCATGAAAAGAAGTTTTCTGTAGGATCTAATGAGGATGCGAAGTTAGTTACACCAACCTTTAACACATCCTTGTTATCAGCACCATTATTGGAGCCACAGCCAGCGATGAAGGAACCCATCATTACAATGCTAAGACCTGCTAAAAGAGCCTTTTTCCAAGATTTTTTCATTTAAAATCTCCTTATTAACACAATATACAAAGCTTATATATCATTATTATGCCGCAAAGGCCTAATAAAGATTCCAAAAACTAAGATTAACCTTGATTCTTAGGATCCACTACATCGCGTAGAGAATCAGACCAAAGATTGAATATGGATACTACGATTAAAATCGACAAACCAGGGAACGCCATGAGCCATGGGCTCGTTTGCAAGTATTGACGACCTTCATTAAGCATAAGACCCCATTCAGGTGTTGGTGGTTGCGCACCAAAACCAAGGAATGATAAACCGGCAACTTCAATCATAATAGCCCCAATATCAAGAGCCCCTGTGGTTACAACGAGTGGCAAAATATTAGGAATAATATGACGACGTAAAATCGTCCATGTAGAGGCCCCCATCATAACAGCAGCCGTTACATATTCTTCACCGCGTACTTTCAACGTCATAGAACGAACAAGTCGCGCATATTTAGCCCACCCTACAACCGATAATGCTAAGATGGTATTTACAATACTACCACCTAAGATACCGGCGATGGCAATGGCGAGCACTACCCCTGGGAAAGATAACATGATATCTGCCAAGCGCATAAGAACCATTTCAACCTTGCCACCAAAGTAACCTGCTACGGCACCGATGACTGTACCAATGCTCACCATAATCACTACGATGGATACACCCATGAACAAAGATAATTGAGTACCATAAATGATACGAGACAATACGTCACGGCCCAATTTGTCGGTACCAAACCAATGTTGAGTACTAGGTGCTTGTAATGCCTTGGACATATCCGATGAGAAAGCATCGCCCGGAGCAAGCCATGGTGCAAAGATAGCAATGAATACGATAACGAGCATCAATGCAGTGTAGAAAGAGAACAATTTATGTTTCTGAATAAATTCTTTCATTATGCTCTCTCCCTTTTCAATCTAGGGTCCAATAGAACATAGGATGCATCAACTAAAGCATTGATACACATGTATGCAATAGCAACCCATAACACAAAACCTTCAATCAATGGATAGTCACGCATAGTGATGGCGTAAATGGCCATATTCCCGAGGCCAGGCCAAGAGAATACCATTTCAACTACAGCTACACCACCTAATAACCAACCAATAAGAACACCTAAAATAGTGATCAATGGCAATACGGCATTAGGCAAAATGTGACCGAATAAAATCTTCATTTCGCTCACGCCACGAGCACGGGCACCGATAACGTAATCCTTTTGCATCTCTTCAAGGATAACGAGTCGAACTTGGCGCATGTATTTAGAGCCTACAACAACCGCTAATGTAACGGCTGGCAAAATAACACCTGTCGCTGTTACACGAGATGAAGCGATTGGAACTAAACCGAGCTTTAAGCCAAAAATGTAAATTAATACAAGGCCTAACCAGAATGACGGCATAGATACGCCTATAAAGGAAAGGCTTCTCAGTACATAGTCTATCCATTTATTCCGATTATACGCACTCAGTATACCTGCCGGTAATGCATAGAGAATCGTAAATACCAATGCGGTTCCTGACAATGCAAGCGTACCAGGTAATGCTTCTAACATGCGATCTACTACCGGTTTTTTAGCAGAGTAACTCACTCCTAAGTCACCTTGTGCTGCATTGACTACCCAGTTTGCATACTGTACGATAAACGGCTTATCCAAGCCTAATTGTGCTCGAGTTTCATCAATCATTTCTTGAGACACGATGGTATCCGCCGTTTCCAGTAGCATCGTAACTGGGTCCCCTGGAGCTAAATAGGTGAGACAAAATGTCAAAAATGTGATGCCAAACAAGGTAACAATAAATTGTCCTAATTGCTTGGCAAAGCGTTTGCCCATAGGCACCTCCTATACCCTTTTTAAATAAAACTACATAATAGTGAATAAACATAGATACACATAATGAGTAAACATATAATATGATTCCGTGTAATAAAATTTATGAAATAACCATAAAAAAAGATTAGTCCACCTGACTAACCTAAATTAAAACACCGTGTTCTAGCACAATGTTCCTCAAGATTGAGCAGGCTTTCTGACTTTTGATTCATCACAATATTTCTGCCTTCCCAGTTTCCCAGTGACCCTAATACGAAATATCGCTCCTCATTACAGCTATTTTCATAGTATAGGATTTACACCCATTTTCCTCTTTTACGCTCGGTAAAACCGACACTCAGTTTATTCACCTTTATTAATTATAAATATACTATATTTATAATTCTCCAACAATACACATACCCCCTAATGTATATCTTGCAATTAATTATAATTATTCACGAAAATAACTTTCATTATTATTTGTTTGTATTAATTTATACATTATATTCTATTTCTTGAAACAAATGCTACATTTTCTTTGCTTTTCTGTATATAACTGTATATTTTTACTATTTATAGTCTGATTTAATTTACATATAAAACATTTTGCTATACATATAACCAAAAGAGGCTATTACCGAAGTAACAGCCTCTATAAGACGAGAGAATATTCAATTAATCGATACTTTGTTGGAATCGTTGTGCACGATACGCTAACCAACCTTTACGTATCATATAAATACCAATACCAATAGCTACCGCAACAGCACTACCGAACATAGCATCAAACCCACATGCATATACTGCGTATACACAGTATAGTACACCAGCGCCAGCAACAATATAGAATCGTTCAATACGACGCTTTTCTAATCCAGACATATGCATCATGGTTGGTACTGCAACAATGCAGAGAATATAAGGCAATACATTCGTTACAACCGCAAGGTTTACCAATGTTTCAAATTGATCGCGTAGAGAATCATTAGCTGTAAACATTGTAATAATGGTTTCGATAGCTAATAAGATAAATACACCACGCACAGGTGCATCCTTGCTGTTTACACGAGCAAACACCTTAGGGAAATAACCTGCTTCTGCTGCATTTTTAAATACGCGAGACAATGTAAATTGCCAGCAAAGTAAAGCACCACAGCAAGAGATAATCATGAGCGCCATGATAATATTTGCAATCGTGTCATTGAACATGTAAGCAAATGTGAGACCAAATGGTGCATTAGAATTTAGTAATTCTGTGTTAGGCACGATACCGGCCATAACGTTTGTGAACAAGATATAAATCACCGCCACTGCTAATGTACCTGCAAATGTTGCAATTGGCACGTTTTTCTTTGGATTTTCTACAGCATCTGCATTTGCTGCTGCCGATTCAAACCCTAGGAAGCCCCACAATGTTAAAGCAATAGATTGTTTAATTGCTTCAAAGAACGGCAAGTCGTTTGGATTCCATGCCGCCAAATACGTATCTGGGCTAAACCAGAACCAGCCAATTGTACCAATCAGTAATACTGGCACAATACAGCCCCAAATAGTAATATTGCTGAGCCGACCTGTAAAACGATTTCCTCTAAAGTTCAAAATCGCTGCAAACCATAACAAGACGATTGTTACTTGACTTGTTTGCGTTGCATTTAGATCAACACCAAAGAATTCTGAGCCATAGCCAACTGCGGAAACTGCAATCGCTATATTAGCAATGATGAGAGATATGCTGTAAGCATAGCTCGCCATAAAATGTCCAGT
>JAIITD010000143.1 GCA_022737715.1 Veillonella sp. | reverse complement strand
TGCGGTTCTTGCGAATCCGTTTGCCCAGTATCTGTAATTTCCGCTGAGTAATCACAAATAAAACATGCCCCTCATTGAGGGGCTTTTTATTTTGCCTAAAATCATGTAACTTAGTATAATAGGACTATTAAGATATATATTATTAAAAGGGAGTATAACTTGTTTTATTTAATTGCAATTATTTGGCTTGTATTGGATCAAGCTTCTAAATATTATGTGATGAACCATTTTGCTCTTGGTGAATCACTACCGGTTATTCACAATGTATTCCATCTTACATATATTATAAATCGCGGTGCAGCCTTTGGCATGTTAACAAATCAGCGGTGGTTCTTTTTGGCCGTTGCTTTTGTATTAATCATCGTATATGGCTTCTATCGTAAACGTGTTAATAATGGTCCACTTTCATTACGTGTAGGTACTGCATTGTTGATTTCAGGAGCCATAGGTAATGGTATAGATCGATATGTACTACATGGGGTAGTAGACTTTTTTGATTTTAGAATTTGGCCTATTTTTAATATTGCAGATATTGGTATATGTGTAGGCGTTGTATGTGTTATATACTATTTACTAACATCTGAACGTGAGGAGAAATAGATGAACGAATATAAAGTATCTTTGGAACAAGAGGGGAAACGTCTTGATGTATTTCTGACGGATGTGATGGAAGGTTCTCGTAGTTATATCCAGAGTCTTATCAAATCTGGCCATGTTTTAGTTAACGGTAAGGTTGGCAAGGCCAATTTACGTCTTAATGCAGACAGCACTATTTCTGTAGATATTCCTGAGCCAGAATCTGTAGAAATTTTACCAGAAGATATTCCTGTTGAATATTTGTATGAGGATCACGATATTATTATCGTCAACAAGCCTCGTGGTATGGTTGTACATCCAGCAATTGGTAATTACTCAGGCACGCTTGTGAATGCATTGCTTTACCATTGTAAGGATTTATCGGGTATTAATGGTGAAATTCGTCCTGGCATCGTGCATCGTTTAGATAAGGATACCTCTGGTGTCATGATGGCTGCTAAAAATGATGCAGCTCATCTTGGTTTGGCTGAACAGGTGAAAGCACACAGTGCTAAACGAACCTATTTAGCTCTCGTTCAAGGTAATATCGTGGAGGAAAAGGGGATTATTAAGGCTCCTATCGGTAGACATCCTAAAGACCGCATGAAAATGGCTGTAGTGTTTGAAAACAGCAAGGAAGCAGTGACGCATTTTAGAGTATTAGAACGGTATGGATATCATACATTAGTGGAATGTGTATTAGAAACGGGGCGTACTCATCAGATTCGCGTTCATTTTGCTCATATTGGACATCCAGTTGTTAACGATCCTTTTTATGGATATCGGCGCATGGACTTCCCTATAGAGGGACAAGCACTTCATTCTCATACATTGGATGTGGTGCATCCGATTACAGGTGAACCTATGCATTTTGAGGCGCCTATACCAGAGGACTTTCAAAATTGTATCGCCTTCGCTAAGGAATATAGAGAACGTAGATAAGGGATAAGACTATGGAAACAAAACGTATTTTAATGGATGGAGACGCCATTAGACGTGCCATTAGACGTATTAGTCATGAAATATTAGAACGTAATAAGGGGCTTTCAAATGCAGTTATCGTTGGCATTGAACGACGTGGCGTTATGCTGGCTAAACGATTGCAAAGTGAAATTGAAGCAATTGAAGGCCTTCATATTGCATGTGAACCTTTAAATGTAGCCATGTATCGCGATGATCGTGATACGCGACCTAAGGAAGGGGAGCCTTGCTCTATTGATACTACAGAGAAAACCATTATCTTAGTAGATGATGTTCTCTATACAGGTCGCACCATTCGTGCTGCTTTAAATGCATTGATGACATCTGGTCGTCCTAAATCTATTCAACTAGCAGTATTGGTAGATCGAGGCCATCGAGAATTGCCTATACGTGCCGATTATGTGGGAAAAAATATCCCTACATCTCATTTGGAGAAGGTCCGCGTACAGGTTCAAGAATTAGATGGTTCTGATGGGGTAACCATTGAACAATAATATAGCCTTATATAGTAAAAGACTCGACCTATTATTATAAGTCGAGTCTTTATTTACATTTCGATATACTGTGGTGAATAGCGGAAGTCTTCGTGACCAGTACGCATGAGGGTGGATTTGAAAGAATAGGTTTGTAAATCGGTAGCTTTTGTATCGATTATTAGAAGTTGTTTACCAAAATCAGATACCATTGAAGGCGCCTTAGCCCACTTTTGAATAAGAGGAATGCTTGGTGTATTGTTTTTTAACCACGTTCGACCGCGCTGATTAAATGCTAATAATCGCGCGTATTGAGGACCTAGTATATGTGCTTCTTGTAATATTGGTTTTGTAATTTGTAGCGTCGTATAGGCCGCCATACGGCGTAGTCGTGCATAAGTATAGCGTTTTGTTTTTATCTCTTCCAGTGCATGTGTCCAGTTTACGTGCTGCATAGCCTTGTGCCAACGATGCTCAATGCCTTCTGTAAAATCACCATATGTTTCTAACTCTACAGTTGAAAGTAAGCGATTGATGCCATGCAGAATATCATTGTATCTCTCGTAGTCCGTATAGGCCCCCTGTGCTATGACCTTATGCATATCATCTATGATAGTATATGGTACATAGGTGTCGATGGTTGTGCCTTCTACAAGTGCCTTACGTAATGCGGTTCCAGAAGGAAAATCTTGGCCTTGAGATAGGGTGGAACTATGATGTGATGATTGTCTAGTAATGGGAATAACCATAAGATTAGAAAAATATCGCTGGGCAGCACGGATATATTCAAGGCCTAGTAATGAGTTTGGCGCATCGTTAATGAGATCTCCCTTTGGTACATGCTTAGCAATTACTTGGCGTAAGGCTGTACCATAAGAAACACCGGTTTTTATATGTTGTTGAATGACCTCTTGTCCTTGTGGTGTGTTTAGAAATTCAGCGGCTGTGTGCAATATAGCATTATCATCAAGCTCAGAACCAAAGGAAATGCTGTGAATGTGTAGAGCTTTCATAAGACGCACCGCACCGGTACAAAATAGTTCTGCACTGCCTAGAGAATAGACAGTAGGTAATTCGATGACGACGTCAGCACCGCCGTAAATAGCCCAGCGAGCGCGGTCGAATTTGCTGAAATAGGCAGGTTCTCCTCGTTGTACAAAGGAACCGCTCATAATGGCGACGCGCAATGCATCAGGATAGTTAGTACTTAATGTATGTAGTTGATGCGCATGACCATTGTGAAACGGATTGTATTCGCAAATAATGCCGATTGCTTTCATTTCGAGTCCTTTCGTAAGTATAATTTCTATTATTATATAACAAATTATAGAATTTATATAATGGGGTGCATTAACCAATGGTAGGAGAATTTTTGACCTTCTTGTTATGAATTATAGAATTTCTTGTGAAAGTACTAGAATGGGAGGCTTTGTAATGGTATAATTATCTGTGAATTCTGATTTGACGTGAGGTGATTTGATGAAAGTACAGTGGAAACGAGCGTTACAAACCATCGTTTTAGGCACATCCTTATTGGCTTTGGCCGGATGTGGTTCCGATAATGTGATGGACATATATAGCTTTGGTAATCAAGTCATTCGTTCCGGTCAATCGGAAGTGACTGTAGCCTTGCCATATGAAATGGGTAAAACATCGGAAACGACGAGTGTTGATGGATACCCTATGGATGCGTATGGTAGCCTAAGCCAACATATGTTGATTTCTGTAGAGGCCCGTCAACCGGCTCCTAATAAAGCGTTGCCAACGGTTGCACAATTTGTGGATCAAAAGAAATCTGAATATGCAAAATTGGGTGCTACTGTTAACGTGGAATCCATCGATTTAAATGGTGTACAAGCACAACTTATAACCGGTGATTTTTACGTTAACAAAATTAAAACTAGTTTCTCTCAATATGTCTTTATGGATAAGGGCGTATTGTGGAATATAACCTATAGATATCCTACGGATGATCAAATAGGCGCTGATATCAGCAAACAAATTAAAGATAAGATTTACGTTACGCAAAAGAAAGAGGGTTAATCAATGAACGTATTAGTAGTTAACTGCGGTAGTTCTTCCTTGAA
>JAIITD010000142.1 GCA_022737715.1 Veillonella sp. | reverse complement strand
TTGTATAAGCTCTAGTTTTTATATATTAGCATAGAAATATGAATTTGTTAAATCAATAAATCCACTTGTTGTACAGCATTAATTATGTCATAATATAGTCATAATTAATACATTCTATTAGGAGGTGACATTATGCCAAGAATAATACCGATGAAAGACTTACGTAATACAAATGAAATCATGGATATGTGCAAGGAATCTAACGATCCTGTTTTCGTTACAAAAAATGGATACGATGAACTTGTTGTTATGAGTATGGAAACATATGAATCACTAACACGCTCTAGCGAAATCGACAAAGCCATAACACAATATGAATCAGATATAGCTAATCATGTACAAGGAAAAGATGCTCGGACCCTCTTTTCAGAACTAAAGGAGGAATAACAAAAGCTATCAGTTCAAAATCAACTGATAGCTTTTTATTATTAAGTGGCTGTTTTCTTACACTCCCTTGCTTTAAACTACAATATAATTATATAGTTATATATTCAATTAGAAATTATGTCGTACCCCCGCATCGATGCGCCATGTATTATCTATAGTAGCACCAAAGTTTTTAGTGAATGTGCCATATAGGTATGTACTAGGACGAACGCTCCAGGAGCCACCGATTTCAGCATCAAGCCATGTATCTTTCAAATCAAGTTCTGTTTTTACTGTTGGATTACCTGGTGCGGAATAGGTTGTATTCATCTTGCCAGAGAATTCATGAGCCAATGCAAGTTTTGCAAAGATGTTAGATTTTTCTGTTTCTTTGCCAATGCCAAAGCCTAATCTGCCTACAGCAGAGTTAACGCCGTCAGCTTTCACATGCATGGAGCCACCGCCAGCAATATTGGCATCATAGGATACGCCATTCAAACGACCTACGATGAACTCTACGCTAGGGTCGATGTAGAAACCATTTTGTTTCTTAATGCGTTTACCGTATTCAGCACTCAAGGATGTGCCAAATGTATGGTAATCACCACTCACACGTTGTCCGCCTACGGAGTAGAGTTTGTAATTATTGGATAAGCGGTTACCACGAGCGATGATATCTAGATAACGACCATCATCATGTTGTTTTGTGCCATACAACGCAATGCCACCGATTTTACCATCCCCACTACCAACGGCATAGGAGTTGCTAGACGTACTGTAATCTAGAGCACCACCAAATATCCAGCCATTTGATACCTTATGGTCGTAACCAACTTGAACACCATTATAGGTCATACGAGCGTCAGCACCATCTGTGATTTTAGATTTACCACCGATATATTTAGCCCACACGCCTTGATCCGTATTAGCTAAACGAAGATCACCTAAACGACGTTGCAAATCATTTGTATTATTACGCCATGCCATAGCCGTAGATGCAAGGGCAGATTTTGTACCGCTTACCAAGGATGATTCTCCAGCATGTTTAACAGTTGCTGCATCACCTACAACGAGATTACCTTGTGCATTAAATGCATCTGTACCAAGTTCTGCAACAGCTGCAGGACGCGTTACACCTTCATTGATTTGAACTGCGGTAGCTAATTTTTTATCATTGCCAGTGTATTGTAATTTATTAGCCAATGCTTGCATTTCGGCGCGGTAACTTGCATCATCAGTTAGATTCTTAGTACTATCCCCTTGCACAGTTACATGGCTATTATCAGCGGCGTGTTGGATAATGATTTGCCCCTTACCTTCTTCACTAGCTGGTGTACCTGCTTTGTAATCAGCATTTACAAAACCACTATAGTTTTGAATCGTGATTGGACGTGCATCGATTGGATGAATGATACCCGCTGCCGTTGGGTTTGCACCGCCTACGAGATTGCGCACCTTACTTCCCTTATATAGGTACGCCGCATTATCCCCTGATGGACGTTCTTTTCTAGGTGTAGGACGATCTTTGCCAATCCATTCATTGTTCCAGGTACCACCATTTTGTAGGTATATATCGGCGCCGGAATTATGTGGATTTTTGTTACTTTCAGCATATTCATTCAAAACGGCACCAGTAAGGCTAGAATTAGGTGTTGTGAAAGCTAGCGCTACATTTGTAGGGGATTCATTGTGATTTGGATCGCGGCCATAGTCCTTATCGATTAAGCCAACATTACCAATAGCCACTAAATCTTTAGAGCCTGGATGTTTACCATCTGCACCAGCATTGACGTATACATCCCCTTCTTCTGCTACTACAGAATACGTATCCGACGTTTCAACAGGATGCGTAATAATGCGACCACCACCATCTACAATAATATGGCCTCGTTGATTGGCTTGTAAGCCCACACCAACGGCATCAATATCTACATTTCCTTTGACATGAATATTCGTATCCCCAAAATCTCGATCAGGATTATCCTTGCTGAGACGTGGCACCTTACCGCCGTAACCAGCGTAAACAGCACTCATATAATAATGTCCTAATTCATTTTTAGACGCTGGTGCATCGTTTTTCAACCGTACTACCAGATCTTTATCCACTGTTAATTGGGACCCAAAACCATTGTAAATGCCTGTTACGTTTTTAGTTTTCCCTTCGTCGGTCAGGCTTTTACCATGCACATTGACTGTTAATGTATCTTCAATATGCTTAACCTCAGGTTGTGTTTGTGTTGGCGAACCCATTGATAAACCGAGTAATTCTTCTGCTTTATCACTAGATACATTGATTTCAGTAGCACCTACAGAATAAGTAAAACCTGTTAATACTAATGCAGCCATCACTGCAGATATATGACGTTGTAATTTCATAAAGTTCTCTCTTCTTTCTCAGCCAGTCTCACTCACTACTCTCAATAGACTGGTTTATTTACCCTCAAAAACATAGAAAGACCCCCTAAGGCCAACTTAGGAGGTCTTTTATTAACTCACACACTCGGTAAGTACTAGAAAATACTAATTATTATTCTTCAGGAGAAATGAGGAAGGACAATGCACTGAAGTATTTATTTTGTTCCCCTTTATTTTGTGTAGGGAATGCTACTTCTACGCCCACTACATTTAAACCATCAGCAGTAACCGCTACAGTAGCTTTACCGTTTTCATCAGCTTTAGCTTCACCAGTCAAATCATTTATTAAATCTTTAATAAGAGGTGCATTTGCATAAGGTTTACCATCTTTCAATACTTGAATTTCATAAGTATCGCCTTTTCTAAGTGTTAATGGGTTAACAGATGGAATGATTTGGATAAATGCATCTTTATCTACGAAAGGTTTTGCTTGTGCATTCCAATAGTGAACATCATATTTGATAGCATGTGTACTCTTAACAGCACCTGGTACTTCTGTAATTGGTTTATGAATCATTTTGCCATCTTTAGTTTTAGTCCAGTAGCCATAGTCAAAATTAGTTACTGTAACACCAAGATCTGCTGGTGGAACAATAGCTACATTTTTTTCATGTTTAACAACTTGTACTGGAATTTGTTTACCTTGAACATCATAGCCAGTAATATTTTTCACCATATCTGCACTATAGGCATTATCTACAGGGCCTTCACCAAGAACAAGGGCTTTTTCATCGGTACGGTTAGCAAAGAATACACCATGAGCGTCAACGGAAGAGCATACAAAACCTGCAGCCAAACCTACAGCAAATAAGGATGCTAATAATTTCTTATTCATAAAAACCTCCATAATCAATAACTTATATCAACAAACTTGTTATTATTATACAAATTTATAGAGGTTTCGTATATACCTATACCAGTATAATCAAGCTATTATGCATATTCTATATATACAAGCATTACTATGCTTATCTATCATAAATGATAAATTTATCATCTAACTTTCATATACATATAATAAATAGGAATACCTAAATCTTATAAAAATACAAAAACGACACTCACCAGGAGTGTCGTTTTCATATATCTTGTATAGATATTATTTTTTATTTTTTGCAGCTTTCGCACGTGCAGCACGATCAAGGATTGTTTTACGCATACGAATGCTTTCAGGTGTTACTTCAACAAGTTCGTCATCGTTGATCCACTCAAGAGCTTGTTCCAAGGAGAAGATACGAGGTGGAGTCAAGCGAACTGCTTCATCAGAGGAGCTAGAACGCATGTTAGTAACGTGTTTTTTCTTACATGGGTTAACATCCATATCAAGTTCACGAGTGTTTTCACC
>JAIITD010000141.1 GCA_022737715.1 Veillonella sp. | reverse complement strand
AAGAGCAAAATGAGTTTGCAATCGACTATATAGTCAATAAATATAAAAATTTTGTGCGTGCTAAGGCGCGTACCTATTTTCTTGTAGGTGCCGATCGAGATGATATCATTCAAGAAGGCATGATTGGCTTGTATAAAGCTACTCGTGATTTTAGACATGATAAATTAGCATCTTTTCGGGCCTTTGCAGAACTATGTATTACACGGCAAATTATTACGGCCATAAAATCTGCGACACGTCAAAAGCACGCTCCACTCAATTCTTATATCTCTTTAAATAAGCCTGTGTACACAGAAGAGTCTGAACGGACCTTGTTAGAAATGCTTTCATCAGCACGAAGCACAAACCCTGAAGACCTCATTATTAGCCAAGAAGAGCTAGATGACATAGAAAAAAACATAGGACATATTTTAAGCGATTTAGAGTGGCAAGTGTTAGAAGGCTATTTAGATGGTAAATCATATCAGGAGATGGCAAAAGGTACTGACCGTAGCATCAAGTCGATTGATAATGCTTTACAAAGGGTTAAACGTAAATTAGAGAAGTTTTTGGAACATCGTGTATTAGATGCTCCTACACAGGAAGGATGACTATTGTGACAAATTTTTTGATGGTTTTAGAAATCATTGTGTCCATTTTATTGATTGTTGTTGTAATTGCTCAAACTAGTAAGAGTTCTGGTATGGGCGGCGCCGTTTCTGGTGCGGCAGATTCTACATTCGGTGGTAAAGAACGCGGTTTAGATGGGTTCTTATCTCGCTGTACAATCATTTTAGGTATTATCTTTGCTGTGTTGAGCTTAGTTCTAGGGGCAATGATTAACCAATTCTAATTTGAAAGCCTGCCTAGCAGGCTTTTCTTTTTTTCAGCATATATGAATATTATGCAAAGGAGGTGTTTGTATGAAAGAAAAAGTGTTAGCGTTTTATAAATCTATTTATCCCCATACGTATCATATCGATGATGCTGCTATGGATTGTCATATTAAAGGCGGACGTGAACTGGATGCCTTTATGGATGCCGCTAAAGAGCTATTAAAAGAGGGGCGTTTAAGCTTTATACGAAAAGATGTATACGCCTATAATAATGATACAGAATTTATTGAAGGTATTTACAAGGGCTACAGAAAATCCTTTGGATTTGTTATCACTGCTCCTGATGAAGAGGATGTGTATATAGCAGAACAAAATAAGGGAACTGCTATGCACAATGATAAGGTTCGTGTACGTATTATCACATCTCGTGATTCACGCCATAAACGAGAAGGTGTTGTCACTGAAGTTATAGAACGTGCTAATGAAACTGTTGTAGGTACCTATGACAGACAACAATCCTTTGGTTTTGTCATCCCTGATGATGAACGGTTGGGTACGGATATTTATGTCGATTTACATAATACCCTAGATGCTCGCAGTGGCGCTAAGGTCCTCGTAAAAATCATCAAATGGCCAGAAGGTGATAAGAAACCAGAAGGTGTCATTACAGAAGTATTAGGCTACAAAGGGGATGTAGGCCTTGATATTAACTGTATTATGGCTAATTACGATTTGCCATTTTCCTTCCCAGAAGATGTTGTGAAAGCGAGTCAACATATTAATACGACCATTACAGATGATCCAAAACGTTGGGATTTACGCGACGTGCCAATGGTTACCATCGATGGTGAAGATGCAAAGGACCTTGATGATGCAGTCAGTGGTCGTAAGCTCGAAAATGGTAATTATGAACTAGGTGTACATATTGCCGATGTAAGCCATTATGTAGTGTCACAGAAGGCTATCGATAGAGAGGCCTATAAACGGGGGACATCCGTCTATCTAGTAGACCGAGTTATCCCTATGTTACCGGAGGTGTTATCCAACGGTATCTGTAGCTTAAACGCTGGCGAAGATCGATATGCCATGACCTGTATGATGGAAATTGATACACATGGTAAGGTTGTTAATTATCGGATTCAACCATCTATTATCCATGTCAATCGTCGTTGCAGTTATAAAGAGATTTATAAAGCATTAACCGAGAATATCATTCCTGATGACTTGGGGCCTCTTATGCCGATGATTCACAATTTATCCGACATCGCAAAGACTTTAAATGACATGCGTCGTCGTCGTGGTGCATTGGATTTTGATTTTCCTGAATATAAGGTGCTGCTAGATACAGAAGGTACTCCATTGCGCATTGTACGTCGCGACCGTACATTAGCAGAACGACTTATTGAAGAATGTATGCTTATCGCTAATGAGACCGTAGCTACTCATCTTAAGAATACAAATCGCACTAGTGTATATCGTATTCATGAAACACCGAGCGAAGAAAAGATGAGTATGTATCAAAAGGTACTCAATTACTTAGGTCAAGATATTCGATTACATCTTGATGAATTAGAGCCACGCGTCTTCCAACATATTTTAGATGCTGTTAAGGGAACGGATATTGAACAAGTGGCTCAAATCATGACATTGCGTTCCATGCAACAAGCTAAATATAGTATCGATAATGCAGGTCATTTTGGGTTGGCATCGAAATGCTACACACACTTTACATCGCCTATTAGACGATATCCAGATCTCATGGTACATCGCTTATTAAAAGCCGATATGGGGTGGCCTGATGGATACGCAAACCGCGATACGAAAACAGAATTCTTAGAACGTGCGTCTGTCCATTCTTCAGAACGTGAACAAGTGGCTGTAGCTGCTGAGCGTGATACAGTTGATTTAAAGAAAACTCAATATATGGTTCCATTTATTGGCGAAGTATTTGAAGGCAAAATTTCCAGTATCACATCCTTTGGTATGTTTGTTGAGTTAGATAATGGTATCGATGGCCTTGTCCATATGAACATGATGACCGATGATTACTACTTCTACGATGAAGAACATTTCTTACTCGTTGGTAAACGGACAGGTCAAATCTATCACTTAGGTGATACAGTAACGGTGACATTGGTGAAAGCTGATGTAGAAAAACGTCAAATTGATTTCGTTCTTGGCGAAGTGGATAATCTTATGAGAATTCAAGAAATGATGAAGAATTCCGAAGGTTATGTAGGCTCTAGAGAAAAGAAACCGTTTGGCCGTTCTGGTATCTCTAAACAATCAAAACGAAAAGGTAAGGGACATAGTAAGTCTTCTAAACGGAGAGACAGGTATGCTAGCACATCTAGTGCTCCAAAGAATAAAAAGGGACGTAAAGACCATAAAGGGTCTAAGAAAAAAGTAAAAAAACGTAAACGATAATGAAATATTAATACCTACTGTGAGGTGACTATGGCAAAAAAAGATGCACCATCATTAATTGCAGATAACCGCAAGGCGCGTCATGATTTTAATATTCATGAAACCTATGAAGCTGGTATCGCGTTGACGGGGACAGAGATTAAATCAATTCGCCAAGGTAAATTAAATCTTAAAGATAGTTTTATCCGTATAGATAAGGGAGAAATGCTTCTTTATGGTGTTCACATTAGTCCTTATGAACAAGGCAATCGCTTTAATCATGAGCCTGAGCGAACACGTAAACTATTGATGCATAAATCAGAAATAAAAAAATTATTCCAACAAGTGAAAGAAAAGGGATTTTCCTTGATTCCTTTGAATTTTCATTTTAGCCGTGGCTATGTAAAGGTAACGGTTGGTCTTGTAACAGGCAAAAAATTATACGATAAACGCCAAGATATGGCAGAACGTGATGCAAAACGAGACATTGCTAAGCGTTTGAAAGAACAACAAAAATACTGATATATAATAGGAGGATGATTAGTGGAAGTTAATCAATACTTTTATAGTTTGGCAAAAATATCAGCTCAAAAAGCAGCTGAAAATGGAGTACATGTAGATCCCAAATTTATATATACTCAATGGTATATTGAAACCGGTGGGTTTACATCTCAACTACAAGCAACACATCATAATCTAGGTGGTGTTACAGCATCAGATGGCAGCTGGAGACATTTTACAGATTTTATTGATTTTGCAAACTATTTTGGCAATTACTTGACATACTATAGAGAAGATGGCATGACAAATGCTACATCTTTGTATTCGTATATCAATGCCTTGTATAACGGCGGATACTTTACAGCAGATTTTAATTCCTATTATGGCTCTGTATTACAAGTATTTAATACAATCAATTTCTAAATATGGTAAGGGACTGTGTTACAG
>JAIITD010000140.1 GCA_022737715.1 Veillonella sp. | reverse complement strand
ACCAAATACAAATATTGTGGCTAAAGCCGTAATCATACTATCTCCTATTTATAAATTCTGAAGCTTTTATGCGAGCCCATTGATCGATAGCTAGTAAGTTATCGAGAGTAAAATCATCATCTCTTCCCATGGATTCCAAAACAGCGGTAACGATTTTATAGATATCGCTAAATATGATTTTTCCATCTAAAAATGCATATACGGCAGTTTCATTAGCTGCATTAAATACGGCTGGCTTAAAACCACCAATTTTACCAACTTCATATGCTAAATTTAAAGCAGGAAAATCATCCACTCTAGGAGGCATAAACTCAAGAGTGAGTAATTCTTTAAAGTCCAAATGTTTCATATCAAGGTGCATCCGTTTAGGATATGTTAAAGCATATTGAATTGGTTCACGCATATCAGGATTACCCATTTGTGCAAGGATAGCACCATCATTTAAACGAATCATAGAATGAATAATACTTTGAGGGTGAACCACCACATCGATATGATCAAAATCAAAGTCGAATAACCAATGGGCTTCAATTACCTCTAGCCCTTTATTAAATAAAGAAGCAGAATCAATAGTAATTTTGCTACCCATATTCCATGTAGGATGTTTTAAACAATCCTCTGCCGTAGCAGAAGCAATACGTTCACTAGGCCAGGTTCGAAGTGGCCCACCTGAAGCAGTTAATATCAATGAATCTACATTCGATTTAGCTTGTCCTTCCAAACATTGGAAAATAGCACTATGTTCACTGTCTATAGGTAAAATAGCAACATTATATTCCTTAGCAAGTGCCGTAATTAAAGGTCCACCTGCTACCAATGTTTCTTTATTGGCAAGGCCGATAGTCTTGCGGGCCTTAATGGCCTCTACAGTTGGCTCAATACCAACAGCACCAACAATTGCCGTAACCACCATAGTGGCTTCTTGAATTGTAGCTGCACTAATCAAAGCTTCTTTACCACCTATAATTTTAGTGGAACCATGATAACGTTCTTTAAGAAGCATATATGCTTGTTCATCAACTACACCAGCTATTAATGGATTAAATTCATTAATTTGTTGTTCTAATAAATCAATATTACGGTGAGCAACTAATGCAACGGCTTTAAATTGGTCAGGATGTTGCTTAATAACATCTAATGTTTGTGTACCAATTGAGCCAGTGCTTCCCAATATACTTACATACTTCATAAAAGCCTTCTTTTCTGTTTATGTTTATTATGCAAAACATAAAATTAATAATAATGTAACCGGTGCGGTAAACATTAAACTATCAAAACGATCTAAAACCCCACCATGACCAGGTAATAGTGTACCTGAGTCTTTTACATTACATAATCGTTTTAATTTAGATTCAAATAAATCACCTAAAGGTGCTAATACACCACAAATGATGCCAACATAGGCACCTATATAAACTGGTATATGACTGATTACAGCATACACAATACCAGTTACAACACAGCCGATAAAACCGCCAATAAAACCTTCTAATGTTTTATTAGGACTTATAGACGGTACAATTTTACGTTTACCAAATGCACGACCGGCAAAGTACGCAAAGGTATCGCTAGCCCATGTTGAAAACAATAATAACCATAGCATAACTACGCCCCAACTTTCACCAACAATAGGCATTGTTAATGAACTATAGAGCCAGTCATGACGTATCAATAATAATGAGCCTAGTCCCATTACTATATATAGCAAACCAAATAAGCTATAAGAAACGCTACTCATAGAATATGTATTTTCACCAAATGTACACATTAGATAATTGGAAATAATGGCAAATACAAAGCAAGCCATACTTACTGTATAACTGCCAAACCACAAGGATATCATGATAGCGATAATTGAAAGGTATCCCCACAATACCGGTACACGAACATGTTTAGCCTTACTTAGCAGTATAAATTCTCGCCATCCAATAAGTGCTAATAATGTAATGAGTATATCATATGTTAAGCCACCTAGTGTAATGGCACCTAACGCAATGATAAACCCGATAACTGCAGTGATAACACGTGTTTTAAGCATCGATTATTCCTCTTGCAAGCCACCAAAACGACGTTCTCGTTTTTGATAGGCTGCTATAGCTTCTAATAATGTTTCTTTTGTAAAATCTGGCCAATGTAAATCAGTAAACCAAAATTCGGCATATGCTAACTGCCATAATAAAAAGTTACTAATACGATAATCTTTGCTAGGACGTATTAGTAAATCGACATCACTAAACTCTTGCGTATACAAATGACTGCTAACATATTGTTCAGTAATATCTTGAACTGCAAGTTGTCCCTCTAACACAGATTGGGCTATTCCTTGTACAGTCCGTACTATCTCATCACGCCCACCATAATTAATAGCTAATTGTAAGGTTAGGCCTGTATTATTCTTAGTTAATGCTTCGGAATCAGAAATAATCGTTTGTAATTCTTCTGAAAGTCCTTGAATATATCCAATGAAACGTATACGAACATTATGTTCATGCATATATTGTACGTTTTTTTGTAAATATTCTTTAATCAAGGCCATCAAAAGAGAAACCTCTTGCTCAGGCCGTTTCCAGTTCTCCGTTGAGAATCCATATACTGTTAATGCTTTTACACCGATTTCATCAGCAGCAATAACAATTTCTTTTAATACATCAGCACCTGCTCGATGTCCCATTGACCGAGGCATGCCACGACGCTTTGCCCAACGCCCATTGCCATCCATAATAATAGCTACGTGACGAGGCACATTGTGTTCATCTATATTAACTGTAGATGAGGTATGGCGTTTAAATAGTTTCCTCAGCATACATTACCTCCAGAGTATGTCCAAAATCACTTGCAACCATAGGTCTATATAGAATGATATGAAGCATATCCTCAGATTCAGTGATTCTTGCGACATAATAGCCTTCAGAGGCTATCTCAAAAAAGCGATTAAAATTATCGCCTATTATTACCTTAAAAGGAATATGGGCAGCCTGCAATTGAGACTTTGCAAGCTGCCAAGGCATTCCAATAAGACTACTAGAATTAGTCATTATACTTCTAATACGTCCTTTTCTTTAACGGCTTTCAATTCATCGATTTGTTTAATCTTTTTATCCGTTAATTTCTGAATTTGATCTAAACCATCTTTAGCATCATCTTCAGTAATCGTTTTAGCTTTTTCTTCTTTTTTCAATGCATCATTAGCATCACGACGAATGTTACGAACTGCTACCTTTGCATCTTCAGCTTTCTTATGAACTACTTTAACAATTTCTTTACGACGTTCTTCTGTTAATTGAGGAATTGTCAAACGAATAGCCGTACCATCATTACCTGGGTTTAATCCCAAATCTGATTGTAAAATAGCTTTTTCAATAGCACCAATCATGGATTTATCCCATGGTGCAATTAAAATCATACGAGGTTCTGGTACAGAAATATTAGCTACTTGATTAATTGGCGTAGGAGATCCGTAGTAATCAACCATCACTTTATCAAGTAATGCAGTACTAGCACGACCGGTACGAATAGAAGCAAATTCATGCTTTAAAGACTCGATGGACTTATTCATACGTTCTTCTTGTTGTTGCATTAATTCTTTTAATTCCATAGTGGTTTATTCTCCGCGAACGATAGTCCCTACTTCTTCACCTTTTGCAGCTTTGGTAATATTACCAGGAATATCCATGCTGAAAACGATAATAGGGATATGATTGTCTTTACATAATGTAGTGGATGTAGAATCCATTACTTTTAATTCTTTTGTAATAATGTCATTATATGTTAATTCATCAAATTTAACGGCATTAGGATTTGTTTTTGGATCAGAATCATATACACCATCAGCAAACTTTTTAGCCATCAAAATTGCATCAGCTTCAATTTCTGCAGCGCGCAATGCAGCTGTTGTATCAGTGGAGAAATAAGGTTTCCCAAGGCCTGCGCCAAAGATAACGATACGTTTTTTCTCCAAGTGACGAATTGCACGACGACGAATATAAGGCTCTGCAATTTCCTGCATTTCAATAGCTGTTTGTACGCGAGTATCCACGCCAGCTTGTTCTAATGCATCTTGCAATGCTAAGGAGTTCATCACTGTTGCCAACATGCCCATATAGTCAGCTGTAGCACGATCCATACCTTGATTACTACCAGCTAACCCTCTCCATAGGTTACCGCCACCAACAACAAT
>JAIITD010000139.1 GCA_022737715.1 Veillonella sp. | reverse complement strand
GTATTAACATACGCTATGTTCCCAGAAGTTGCTATTAACTTCTTCGAAGCTAACCGTCGTTAATCTTAATATTTACAGCTCTACCTGTTACAGGTAGAGCTGTTTTTATGTTTATACGAATTTTATATTTTCTCTTGCTAATCATACGTAAAATAGCGTACACTATAAGGAGTATCTACTAATTATGATATTGAGGTAATCCTGTGAATTTACAAATTAGAATTTGGATATCCAATGTTGTTCTATTTGTAGTTCCTATATTAATTGCAATTATTCTATTTTTGTTATATTTTTCAGGACTACGCATTTTAGCGAATGCCGGATACTATTTGCGTATCGAGCAAGAACAACAGTTTAAAAGTGTTAGCCGTGTGGCTGAGACTATTACCTTTTATGGTATAGACAATGGTTTAATGGATTCTCTCGTTAAACCAAGCTATAGTTTGTTAGACCCTAATGAGGTATATGTAGAAATCCTCGATCAGGGGAAGGTTCTATATTCTTACGGTACACAACAGATTTATAATGAATCTGCCATCGTTGGCTTGATTGATGTAAACCCCGAGTTACAAGGGATTGTCTATCAGTCAAATCATACCTTTGTGTACGAAATGCGTAAGAATGAAGGTCGTCATGCGTATCTTTATCACATAGCTATTAAACGAGCTGTACATGGTAGTGATAGCTTGATGGAGACCGTTTCGTTCTACATTAGCATTGTTGCATTACTTTTGTTTATAGTTACGTTTTTTGCAATCAACCGATTTGTGACGAAGTTCATCATGATTCACGTCCGCAATATGACGGAATCATTGCGAGCTGCTAATTACCAAATCGAAATGGAGCAGGAGCAACAAAAAGAATTGCTTGCAGGTATCTCTCATGATATCCGTACTCCATTAACTGCAATTAAAGCTTATGCAGAAGGCGTTCGGGATGGTATCGCGCCAACCGAAGAGCAACAAAAGCGCTACATGGGAATTATTTTGAAGCGCGCCAATGATTTAGATTCTATGTTGGAGGAATTGTTCCTTATTACAACATTGAACTATAAAAAGGAATCTAGACCATCGGAGGAAATAGAATTAGGGAAATACGTACAAGGTTTTGTAGAAGATCATATAGAGCATTACAAGTCTAGAGGTCTTGAACTGAGCCAGCGTATTACAGTTAAGAATGCTACTATTATGGCAAATCCGCAATTATTACAGCGGGTTTTGCAAAATATTTTAAATAATAGTGCAAAATATAAGATGGCAGATATAGGACATAGTGTTATTGATGTCACCGAAGATGAAAGTCATGTGTACTGTGTGGTAAGTGATGATGGCCCTGGGGTTCCGCCAGAGTCGCTTGACCGACTTATGCGTCCGTTTTATCGAGTTGATTCGTCCCGCACTAATCCACAGGAGGGGAGTGGACTTGGTCTTTCGATTATTAGACGTATTATGGAAATTTTCGAAGGTCGTGTAGTGATAGAAAATATTAGACCACATGGACTTAGGATTATTTTAGAGTTCCCGAAAAAAGGAGAAAATCATGAGTGAACATATTCTAATAATTGAAGACGATATTGATATTGCTAATATTGAGCGTGATTATTTGATGGTTGCTGGTTATGACGTAACTGTTATGAATAATGGTACTGATGGTATTGAAGCTGCTTTGAATACGCCAGTAGATTTAATTATTTTGGACGTTATGTTGCCAGAAATGGACGGCTTTGAAGTATGTCGTGCTATTCGTGATAAAGTGCGCGTACCAATCGTGATGGTAACGGCGCGTCTCGATGATATCGATAAAATCCGTGGCCTTGGCGTAGGTGCCGATGATTATATTGAAAAACCATTCTCTCCATCCGTATTGATTGCAAAAATTAAAGCTATGTTAGCACAATATAAACGACTTACTGAAAAAGATGTTGTTGATACAAATGCAATTCAATCTGGGGATATTCGCCTTGATCCTAAGATGATGAAGGTTTGGGTGAATGACAAAGAAGTTCATCTTAAGAAAAAAGAGTTCCAACTATTAGAATTTCTTATGCGTAACCGTGATATCGTATTCTCTAAAGAAGAATTATATTCTCGTGTATGGGGGTTAGATTCTTATGGTGACTATGCAACAGTAGCTGTTCATATCAATCGTTTGCGTGAAGAAATCGAAGAAAATCCATCTGATAGCAAACATATTATCACAGTTTGGGGCGTAGGTTACAAGTTTGTGTAAAAAGCATAACTAAATTCACTTTTAGTTCATGGATTGGTGAGCTATTGATGTTATATACGTTTTCTGGGCTTTATCTTATAGAGAAATAATCGAAGTTTTATATATTTTTTATATACTACGCTTTATTTTTTAGAGATTTTGTGTATACTATAACTGTAAGGATTATTATGAAGATATACGGAAAAGATACACTTAACTTCTCTCTCTTAATAAGTTCTCTCTCAACTTTTCCGTCTTCATATATAACTCTCTCTCACAGTCCTTACACTCTCAAACTATATGCAAAAGAGGTATTCATTAGTTAATGCTAATGAATACCTCTTTTGTTTTCCTATCTTTTTACACATAATTTAGGAATGGTAAGAATTATTATATTGCAAATCCACAGAATAAGACCTATAATGAGTATACATTGATTGTATGCAATTAAAAATAGGAGACAATATATGAATATAAAAAATTATAAGAAACAGATTATAGCATGTGCTATTACACTCTGCGTAGGTGTAGGTGGCGGATATTATTTCTTCGGTGCACCAGCAGGTACACAACAGAGTGTGGTGACAAATCAAACTAAGCAAACAAAACCATTAACTGATGCTCGTAATACCTATGTTGTTCAAGCGGCTAAAAAATCTGGCCCAGCTGTAGTGGGTATTACAACACAAGTATTCCAAAAGGATATTTTTAATCGAACTATTTATGCAGGTGAAGGCGTAGGTTCCGGTGTTTTAATCGATAATGAAGGTCATATTGTGACGAATAACCACGTTGTATCCGGTGCTCGTAATGGCGAGGTTACGGTGTCATTATCTGATGGTACTACTGTCAAGGGTACTGTTATGGGCACCGATGAACAATCTGATTTAGCTGTCGTAAAGATAGATCCACCTAAAAATATTCAACCTGTTGCTATAGGTGACTCTGATTCTTTACAGGTAGGTGAACCAGCAATTGCCATTGGCAATCCGTTAGGTCTTGAATTCAAAGGTTCCGTTACATCTGGTGTAATTAGTGCTTTAGCTCGTACCATTGATGATCAAGGACAACGTTTCCCATTGATTCAAACTGATGCTGCCATTAACCCAGGAAACTCTGGTGGTGCATTGCTCAATGCCGATGGTGAGTTAATTGGTATTAATAGCTCTAAAATTTCTAAAGAAGGTGTAGAAGGGATGGGCTTTGCTATTCCTATTAATTCTGCAAAACCTATCATTGACTCTATCATTAAAAACGGTAAGGTCATTCGTCCATATTTAGGTGTATGGGCTGTGGACCGTCAAACAGCAGCTCGTAATAATGTAACTTATGAAGGTAATGGTCTTCTTATTGTGCAATTGGATCCTGCCGGTCCTGTAGCTCGAGCTGGCATTGCTGAAGGCGATACGATTGCTCAAATTGATGGTAAAGACGTAAGTACATTAATCGAACTGAAAGAACAAATCGATGCTAAGAGCCCTGGTGATACAATTTTAGTATCTTATACTCATAATGGTAAAATGAAAACTACGCAAGTTACATTAGGGCAATCTTCATCTAAGTAATAGTCCTTTGAAGTAGATCAATTAGATGTAAGATATAAAATTTAAAATCCTTTCAACTGATGAAATAGTAGATATTTACTACTTTTTCAGACATGTTGAAAGGATTTTTTTTATTTTATCAAATATTTTTTTGCAAGGTACCTTGCAATTCGAGGTACCTTATGATATTATGTATTTGTCAGTACAAGATAGTGAATGTAAGAGAGCTTTCACATTGTTAGGCAAGCACAACCTAAAAGGGAGGAACTATGCAAGTTCAATTAAAAAAAGGTGTTATGGATATGCTGGTGCTAGCATTACTAACACAACAGGATCGCTATGGGTATGAAATCGTAAGCACCATTTCGGAATACATAGAAATTTCAGAAGGAACGATATATCCATTATTTAACAGATTAAAAAAAGAGAAGTATGTTGAAACCTATTTAAAGGAATCTTCTACAGG
>JAIITD010000138.1 GCA_022737715.1 Veillonella sp. | reverse complement strand
GGTATACGAGTTTTCAATTCCGGTACATGAGAAATCATACCGATGAGGCGCCCCGATGATTGTAGTTGTACCAATGTTTCCATAGCGAGCTCCAATGTATCAGGGTCAAGTGTACCAAACCCTTCATCAATGAACATCGTATCCATATGAATACCACCGGCATAACTTTGAATCACGTCGGCAAGACCTAAGGCAAGTGCCATAGAGGCCAAGAATGTTTCTCCCCCTGACAAGGTATTCGCAGGTCTAGATTGTCCTGTGAAAGCGTCCATTACGGCCAAATCAAGGCCTTGCTTACCACGGCCGCCACCGGTATAGTCTGAACGCTCCAAAGAGTAACGGCTACGGCTCATCTTTTGAAGACGTAAATTGGCTGCATAAACAACCTCATCTAAAATGGCCCCCAATACATAGCGCTCAAAGGTGACATTTTTAAAACCTTGTTCCCCCCCATTAGCGAGATCATTCAATCGACTTAAGAAGGCTACCTTCTCTCGGGCCTCACCCATAGCCGATTCAATTTCCTCTAATGAAGCAAGTGTAGTTTCTATATGCTGTGTTTCTTTATCCCAAGCCGCTAAATGGCCCACCAATGTATCACGACGTTCTACCTCTGCATCATATACTTCATCCGAAACAGTATCGCTAGGTTTAACCACAGCCTCCGTAGTCTTTAGTGCCGCATCATATACAGCTTGTGCTGTACTAAAGGCCTCTTCCAAGTCATATAAATTAGATTTAAAATCCTCTAATGCATTAAAATCACTCAACGCTTCTACAAAATCAATTTCACTTAACGATATAGATTGCAATGACTGTATATATTCCCCATGGAGCGAATCAAGATTCTTTTGTTCTTCTTTTACCTGAGAAGATAACGTTTCTAAACGTCCTCGTTTAGCACTTAACTGCCCTCGAGCCTCCTCTAATTGTTTGGTAGTCACTGTTAGCTGCGCATCATACTCTTTAATTTCTGATGATAAGGATGTCACTTGCTTACGCCACAACTCTATATCCGTAGTAGGCAACGACTCTGATAAGGAATCTATTTTAGCTTGTACAGAACTGATACTAATCTCTAGTTCATGCAATGCTTTAAGCAATTCATTATGTGCAAGTTCTGATTTAGCCAACGTATCCTTAGCGGTGCTTAACCTACGCTCCGCATCAGAAATAGTCTTGCCTAGCTGTTCAGATTCACCACGTAACGTTTTGAATCGTTCCATTTGAGATAACAGAACTTGTTGAAGCGATACAAAGTTTTCCTTAGAAAAACCATCTATAGAGGACTGAAGAATCGAAACTTGTGCGTCCATATGGTTAGATAATTCATGCATCCGCCCCACTAACGCATCCCTTTGACCAACTTCATTCGCTTGTTGTTGTAACGCTTTATCACGAATACCTCGAGCAGCTTCAACCTCATCCTTAGTAGGGTATAATTCTGGCTTAGTTGCTAAATGAGGATGTTCTATAGATCCACATACTGGGCAAGGCTCATCTTCTTTCACGAAAGGAACCAGTTCATACGCTCGCCCTTCTTGCATTAAATGCTCTAGCCGCTCTAACTGTACCTTCGCCTCTTTCACTGTTGTATCAAGAGCTGCTAAGGTCTCATCCTTAATGTCGATTTCTTTTTGAACCTGACTAATTTCTTCTACCAACTCAGAATATCTGTGCACATGATTAAGCTGTTCTTGAATAACAGGAACCTGCTCCAGTAGTGTACTATTCTCTTGAAAGCGTTTACGTAAACCCTCAACATCTACTTCTATCTGTTTGATGAGCTGGCGTTGTATCTCTAGGTCCGCTTCACTTTTTTTACTATCCAATTGTTTTACATTACCACGTAGTGTAAACATCTTTTTTTTCAACAATCCTAACTCATCAAACTTTTCAGACTGTTGTTGGAGTTGAGCCAAAGTAGTCCTCTTAGATTGTATCGTTTCAGCTTGAGATGCTAACGCTTCATGAACCTCTATACAGTTAGTCTCATGTTGAGTAGCAGTGTCCACACTTTTTTCTGCATCGGACAGTGCCCGTTCTAATGTTGTTAAACTAGACTGTTTATCAATGTATTGTTGATACAATATATGAACTGGAGATAAGGAATTGAGGAATTGAACCTTTTCACTCAATTGTATGCGCTCAGGTTCTTTAGCTTTCACCAATTCTAATCGAGATGTAGCCTGTGCTAGAGATTGTTGCGCTTGATTATATAGGGCCCACTCCTTACGCAAGGCATTAAATTGTTCTACCTCATTAACAGCCCTATCTCGTTCTACTACAAGTACATCACGATGTGCTACTCGATTAGATAATAGTTCACGTACATGTTCGACAGTTAGCACTGGAGTCTCTTCATCGTGAGGAATAGACTGTATCAACGCCGTTTGTTTCATCAAATTTTCTTCAATGCCAGCTTTTTCGTCATCATAAGCTGATTTAAGAGCCTCTTGTAATTTTCGATATAACCCTGTCCTAAAGAGCGTATGTAGTAATTCCTCCCGTTCATTTGTAGAGGCGACAAGGAGTTTTCTGAATTCCCCTTGAGGCAATAGAACGACTTGTAAAAATTGGTCCTTACGAAAACCTATAATACGTTGAATTGTATCGCGAATGGCAGCCGCAGAGGTAGCGATAACCTTCCACTCACCATCTTTCATTTCGTATACAGTAGCGCTAGCGTTCTGTTCCCGCATACCGGTGCCACGTTTTTTGGCTACCATTTGTTTTGGTAGTCTTTCAACACGGTATTGAGCATCTCCGATGGCAAAGGAAAAGTCTACGCGTGTCATCCGCTCAGGTTCAGCAAAATCGCTGCGGATAGCATCGGTTTTCCGCACTTCTCCACTTGGTTCGCCATACAAAGCATATACCATGGCGTCTAATATAGATGTTTTACCTGCCCCCGTGGGACCAGAGATAAGAAACATGGTATGGTCTTGGAGTGCACTAAAGTCCAAGGTAACCGAATCTCGATACGGACCAAAGGCTTCTATTGTTAGTGATACAGGCTTCATCTAGTCCTCCTTGATAATTCGGTCCCACACAGAGTCGATATATGACTGTTCCGCCTCTGTTAACGGCTCTTTCCACACGGTTTCAGCAAACTGATTAAATAATTCACGCTCGTTTAACTCTTTAAATACGACATCCCCCATATCTACCACAGGTGTTGCTATGCGCCCTGCCAGTTCAATGGTCATACATCGGTGATAAACCTGACGCAACTTAGCCATGCCGTCCATGATAGGCATCGTATCTAGGAGGCGTGCCTGCACGTAATCATCCTTATGTTTCGTTTGGAGGGCTGTATTATTTAAAAGGTCCTCAAAATAACCTTCCAAGATGACTACATCACGCTTCGCCTCTACAGGAATAGTACTAATATCTATGTTACCATTTGTATCCATATCAATGATGGTAAAAGATTTCTTCTGCCCATGTTCATCAAAGGAATACTTCAATGGCGATCCGCTATAGCGAATATGGTCTGCCCCCATCCGTTGCGGTCCATGTAAATGTCCAAGAGCTGTATAGTGAAAGTTTTTAAAAACATGAGGGCTCACCTGTTCACTACCACCTACAGACAATGTTCGTTCCGAACCACCTACTTCGCCACCCATTACAAAGGCGTGACTAATGGCAATGCTACGCATCTGTTTTGGCACTTGTTTATATAGATAATCACTCCAAGCCTGATACATTTGGTCATAATTATGTAAATTAAGTACGACCGCTTCTTGATCCTTATCATCTACATAGGAAAATAAAGTATCATCAGTCATATCCGTATCAACTGGTTTTGATTCACTGGAGTTCAGCCCCAAAGCGTCACCTATACGACGAGGTTCGCTAAACGGCATAGGACAAATGGCCACCCGACCATCAAAGCCTTCAAATTCAAAGGGTTGTAATGCATGATGAGGGGAGCCCCAAATATGAATGCCCGATTCACTTAGCATAGACCGTCCCACTTCAAGGCGTTCCGCTCCATCGTGGTTTCCACTCACTACAAATAGAGGAACCTTATAATCCATAGCGAGACGAGTAATGATAGAGTCCCATAATTCAATAGCTTCAATGGGTGGTACCGCCCGATCAAATACATCCCCTGCCAGCAAGATGCCATCGATTTTTTCTTCTTTCAAAATAGTAAAGAACTGATGCTCCAACACATAAGCTTGGTCATCTGTTAAGTACTGACCATAAAAAATACG
>JAIITD010000002.1 GCA_022737715.1 Veillonella sp. | reverse complement strand
ACAAAATAGCCATATGATATTATAACATTTATTCTCATTTTTATATATACGTATAGATATATTAGAATGATTTTCATTATGAAATTTTAGCATATATGCTAAAACGGCCCCTCATATGAGGAGCCGCTTCTTATATAACCCTTACAAAGTCCATGCGAGTGTTTCACTACATCCCGCATGCCTATCCCACTAGGCTGGACCTTTTATTTTGTATGTAGTTTTGGTGCTACCGTATTGGCGATAATTGCTTTAGCCATATCGCGAGTTACAGGGCGTTCAAAGTACATCGCATGAGTTTGACCATCTTTCGTCCAACCTGCGAGGTATACCATTTTTTCGCCACCTTTGAAAGTAACCTTTGTACCGTTTACTTTTTCAGTAGCGGTTACTCGATAATTATTATAATCACCGCTAATATCACCTTTTGTAGCCCCTACGCGATACACAATGCGTTTGCCAGCAGCTTGGTTGCGAGTCGCATCTTCACCAACTTGGTAAGCATAAACTACTTGCAATATATCTTTTTCAATAGTGCTGACAGATTCAATATTATAACCTACAGGCATTACCTTCGGTAATTGAGGGGTAATATTCACGTATTTAGCCGCTTCGTCTACAGTATTAAATTCATGAATGGGACTTGGCATACCAACCATAGGTTCTGATTGTTCTGCAACTACCGGTTTAGCTGGATCAGGTGGTACATCAAGAGTGCTTTGCGCACCAGCAACACCATAAGAACCTACACACGCACAAGCAACGGCCATTAATAAAAATTTTTTAATCATAGGAATACGCTCCATTCTCTAAACATAACAATTATTAAGAATACCTTTATTTTGTATGTGGTATTTCTTCAACAATATTACGAATCATAGCCTTCACCATATCTCGCGTAACGGGATGCTGAAACTCTAACGAGTGATTCTGCCCATCTTTCATCCACGATGCAAGATAGACCATTTTCTTACCGCCTTTGAAAGTAACCTTTGTACCATCTACACGTTCAGTTTCTATCACCTTATGAATCTTATGGTCACCACTAATATCACCAGTTAACTTAGATGAGCGATATATAATTAGTGCACCACCAGCTTTGTTATAGTATGGCTCCGCACCAGGTTCATAAACATAAACAACTTGTAATATATCTTTCTCTAAGGTTATGACAGATTGAATATTAAAGCCTACAGGTAACAACTTTGGCATCTGTGGTGTTATATTCATATATTCCGCGGCTTCTTTAACTGTGGTAAACACATGTACAGGACTCGGCATAATAAAATTTGGCTCTGCAGTTTCAATTGAGATTCCGCCAGTCATAGGCATGGAACTACCCCCACCAGACGGCTCGTGGGCACTAATAATGCTATAGGAACCAATAGTTGCACATGCTAAAAAAGCCACTAGTAATATCTTTATCCTTGTTGTCATAACAACAATCTCCGAAAATTAATATTGTAAAATTATATTCACCAAAATATAATTAACAAGTATCCACTAAATGATATAGGATTTCAAGTAACTATTTCTTATGCACCATAAAGCCCGCTGCTTGTTGGTTCGCCATGATGGTCACATCAGAGATTTGCATGCGCTTAGGTTGATTTGTTACATACAATACAACATCCGCCACATCCTCTGGTTGAACGGCTTCAATGCCAGCATATACAGATGCGGCTCTTTCAGCATCTCCGTGAAAGCGCACTTCACTAAATGGCGTTTCTACGATGCCCGGTTGAATTGTAGTGACCTTAATATCCGTAGCAATCGTATCCATACGAATACCATCACTTAATGTCTTAACTGCCGCCTTTGTTGCACAGTAAACGGCACCACCTGGATATGCATAAATACCAGCTGTAGAGCCCATATTTACGATATGACCTTCGTTTTTATCAATCATAAATGGTAAAACAACTTTAGTTACATAAAGAAGACCTAATACATTCGTATTAATCATTGTCACCGCATCATCAACGGAGCTATCTTGGAATGGATCAAGTCCTTGTGCAAGACCTGCATTATTTACAAGCACATCAACACCACCGAACGCTTCAATAGCAGGTTTAACCTTGGATTCAACATCTTCGCGTTTGCTCACATCGAGAACAAGCGTATCAATACGAATACCATATTGCTGCTCAAAATCTTCCTTAATCGCAGCCAAACGGTCTGCACGACGACCAGCAAGTAATAAATTATCGCCATCCTTGGCGAATGCACGGGCACATTCAAGGCCGATACCAGAAGTAGCACCTGTAACGAAAATTTTGCGGTTCATAAGTATTCCTCCTTCTATTTAACAGTGATGACAGGGGCGGGAAAAAGACACGCTATCGCGCAAGCGGGACCCGAAGTCTTTTCCCCGCCCCTATCATCACTTAAATACATCGTGGGTCTCATAGCCCCAGCGTTTTAGCATGGTTTGTTGTTCTTGTTTTAGGAAATCAAAGAATTGAATGCGATGTTGCTCAGGGCTTTCATAATATCCAATTAAAGCAGTCCGATATTCTACTTCGCGAGATTTCGTTATCGTAATTGGGCATAATCCATTCTGAATAAGGTTTCCATTCATCATGAGAAGAGCGGTTCGTTTATTGCCATCGCCAAAGAACTGGTTACGGGCCATCTCGGCATATAATAGGAGCGATTGCTCCAACGGATTGTCCTCTAGCGCTCGGCACCTAGCTACTAATTCATCCCAACATGAGTTTAAATCCAACGGAGTAGGAGGCATATAGCTAGTACCACCGATAGCTACTGGTGCATTGCGAAAGCCACCAAATCCTAGGCGGTTCTCGCTTTCAGAAACCAGCTTATTATATTCGATAGCAACTAACTTATTAATCTGAAATCGTTTTAGCCGCAAATCCTCTATCAAGGCTTGCCAGCCACGATTAATATTATCTATTTGTCGAGTTTCACTAACACTGAGCCCCGCCACAGAAGTACCACACACAATCGTCTCAACCTGAGGATACGTTGCCGTGTTTCCCTCCATCTGCGCCATATCAAACACAAACTGAGCCCGTAACTTTTCAGCGATAAACAATGCCAAATCAAAACCTACATAACCATTACTATCAGCGGTCACAACATCACCTCCCTACATCCATTCAAATATGATATTTATAACACCATTTTACCATATTTCTACTTGTATTATTTCAACGAATACGTTGGCGCTAATTTAAGGAAGACATAAAAAGATTGGGCCTACGGCTATATTGACTGTAGAAGAAAGAAAGGCCCCCTTTCGAAAAACGACTTTACCCTCACTGTGAATTTTCAACGAATGTTGGCGCTAAAAATAGATCAGTATAGATAGCAAAGAACCGATAGGGTTCTGAAAACGACTTTGGCCATTTTCCTACCAACGAATGTGTAGGCGCTAATTTAAAGGGAAACATAAAAAATTGGGCCTGCGTCTATATTGACTGTAGAAGTAAGAAAGGTCCCCTTTCGAAAAACGACTTTGGCCCTGCGAAGGCCGTAGGCCGGAGTCAGACCCGGCCGGTGGAGTTTTTCGGAAGGGGGCCTTTCTACTACAGTAATTAAGCTAAGGGCCCAATCTTTTTATGTTCTATTTTAAATGCGCCAACATATCGTTGAGAACTTCCATGCAATCCCCAACAATCCCATAGTTCGCGTGTTGGAATATTTCCGCTTTTGGATCGTTGTTAATGGCCACGATTGTGTCGGCACCAGAGATGCCGCTCACGTGTTGGATAGCGCCAGAGATACCAAATGCCAAGTAGAGTTTAGGGCTTACGGTTTTACCAGTTTGGCCCACTTGGTATGGCAATTCAATCCATCCTTTTTCCACAAGTGGACGGGTCGCACCTACGACGCCGCCGATGGCATCGGCTAGTTCATAGAGTTTATCAAAGTTTTCCTTTGAGCCCATGCCACGTCCGCCAGCTACGATGATATCCGCTTCTTGGATGTTATAGCCAGATTTGCTGAAAGGGATAAAATCCAATCGTTTTGTACGAATGTCTTCAGGCTTGAGGTCAAATTGTTCAAGTTGAATACGGCCCCAGCTATCCGCGATGCGGTCCGGTTTCTTAAATACGTTAGGACGTACAGAGCCCATTTGTGGACGGTGGTTTGGAGAGATGATTTCCGCCAAGATATTGCCACCTAATGCAGGGCGAGTCCATTCTACGAGACCTTCCTCTGTATCTACGGTTAAGATGGTACAGTCTGCAACAACACCGTTTTGCATGCGTCCAGACATGCGTGGTGCTAGGTCACGGCCATTGTTGGTAGCCCCAATTAAGAGGATATTCGGCTTATGGTCTTCAAAGAAGTCCGTTAGCACCTTTGTATAGCCATCCGTCGTGTAGTATTTCAAGAGGGGGCTTTCAAAAACGTGAACAATATCGGCGCCATGAGCCACAAGTTCCTCAGCCTCAGCTTGTACGTTCTCGCCGAGGAGCATCACTTGCACGAGCTGCCCTAGTTCCTTAGCGATACGGCGGGCTTGACCGATAAGTTCATACGTAACTGGATGCACCACGTCATCGATAGTATCAGCTACGACGAAAACGTCTCTGTATTCATCAAAATTAGTCATTATCGGTCACCTCCTTTGGCAACAGCATCAGCCTTAGCGGCCTCTGCTGCAAATGTATTTGGATCTACCGCCTTAGGTTCGCTAGGCACTACGCTTTCAACAGATGCGGCCCGCTGTACGGGGTCATTTACGTCGATGCCCTCATCATCTTGAGACTCCACAACCGGTGCATCATTTGGCACCAAGAGGTGGGCAAACTTTTCAGGCTTGATGTGGTATGCCAATTCGAGCACCTTTTTGGCACCTTCGTCGACGGATGAAAGCATTTCTACCTTGCCACGAAGCGGTGGTTGGTACACCTTGCGCACCCGTGTTGGAGAACCGGTAAGGCCAATACGACTTTCATCAATATGAGGCATATCACGCAAAGTAATGTGATTAATCGTATAACGTTTCGCGTAAATAGAGCTCCAAAGACCTGGTTGGCGAGGTTCATTAAGCTCGGCCGTCGTCGTCACAAGCAAAGGCAACGGCGCTTCAATCACTTCGTACCCATTCTCGTGCTCCCGCTTTACAATCGCCGTTTGAGAGGCTTGGTCTACAGAGAATTCACAAGCATAGGTAGCTTGTGCCATGCCGAGTTCCTCTGCAATTTGAGGACCCACTTGTGCTGTATCGCCATCAATGGCTTGTTTACCGCAGAAAATAATTTGGAACTGACGGTTCATGGTCCGTTGAATATGGAGAATAGCAGATGCAATCGTATAGCTTGTAGCCAATGTATCAGCACCACCAAAGGCACGGTCCGTTACGAGCACCGCATCATCAGCGCCTAGCGCCAAGCATTGACGCAACGCTTCTTCGGCTTGCGGAGGGCCCATGGTCACAACCGTAACGCGGCTGCCCTCAATTTGGTCTTTCACAGTCAAAGCCGCCTCAAGCGCGTGCATGTCGTAAGGGTTTACGATGCTAGGTAGGCCCGTACGGATGAGATTATTTGTTTCCGGATCTAGTTTAATTTCCGACGTATCCGGCACTTGTTTTATACAGACTAATAATTCCATGCACTCACCCCTGTCTAAACTCTACGCCCTTAGCGTTTCGAGGATATTTCCAAAATTTAACAATCGTATGTCCACACAATACACGGCATGTGCCGCATTCGAGGCAACCGGCAAAATCAAAAGCCAGCGTGCCGTCCTCTTGCAATGTGTATAAACCTGCAGGACAACCATTCACGAGCTTCATCGCCTCTTCGCGGCTTACGCTTTCACCATCAATAATGATGTGAGGACACGTTTCGTCTACATAATATTTATTCGCGCCCAAACGCTCTTCTAATTTCATAGGGAACGCACCCCTTTCCATGCATCACGAATCAATCTGAATAGGCCTATATCCTTAACGCGGCGCAACAATTTTTTCATTAACGGCACCGCACCGTCACCATTAACGGTGAATACGTCATGCATAAGATTGTTTACAAATGCAGGATACTCATTAAAAATACGCGGATTGGTCGCCAAGAATTTCGGCATATTTTTATACAATTTCAAGTCGCGACGCAACCAAGACGTCTTAATTTGTTTTTCGTACAATTTAGTAACGCGGTCCATATTTTCATCGCGTAGTGCCACATTGACCGCCTCAGCCGCACACATGCCGGACTCGATAGCAAGGTCCATGCCGCGAATCGTATACCCTAGATTCATACACATCCGCGCCGCATCGCCAACGATGATATAACCCTTGCCGCCCAATTTTGCCATCGTCTTATAACCGCCTTCAGGCACAAGATGCGCGCTGTGCTCCTTCAATTGTCCATTCTTCAAGAGTGGTGCAATTCTAGGATGACTGGTGAAAGCCTCCAACATTTCGTCAACAGACTTATCTGCCGAGCCTATGTCCTCAAGGCCTACTACCATGCCTACGGAAAGGCTATCCTTATTCGTATAAATAAAGCCGCCGCCTAGTAGACCATCTGTCATATCGCCCAACGTGAGCCAGGCCATACCTTCATCACTAGACAACATAAGGCGATTCTCGAGGTCCTCTTTTTTGAATTTATATACCTCTTTAACGCCAACAGCCATCGTACTAGGATCGGTAGGACCTGTAAGACCTGCTTCCTCTAGAAGTACTGTATTGGCCCCCTCCGCAATGATAACGAGCTTGGCATACACCTCATCATCGTGGCAACGCACACCAACGACGCGGCGTTTTTTGCCTTCCCCTTCGGTGATAAGCTCTGTTACCTGCACATTAGAAACGAGCAAAGCCCCCTTCTTTTCAGCCTCTTCGGCGAGCCATTTATCGAACTTAGCACGCAACACAACGTAGGATTCTTCATTTTCTTTCACATCTTGGTAACTATATTCAATGGTCGTCATCTCATTGCCAGCACCGATGGAAATACGTTCCTTCGTCACCTTTCTTTCAAGAGGCGCACGGTCCCTAAAATCCGGCACCAATTTCTCCAAAGAATGCGTATAAATACGGCCGCCCATCATGTTCTTAGCACCAGGCGCCATCCCGCGCTCAATGACCAGCACCTTCACACGCTGCTCCGCCAAACGCAACGCCGCTGCAGCACCCGCAGGCCCTGCTCCCACAACGATGACGTCAAATCTCTCATTTCGATCTATTGCCATATACTCAGCTCCTTTTTATGAAAGCCTAACTTACATAAGTCTATATATTATATATTCACGATACAGATTGAAAATACCTTTTTAACATAGCACATGTACATGAAAATTCTATAAGAAAATAAAAAAGGCTGGTCGAGACCAGCCCTTGTTCCTCTAACTATATTATTTCCGAAGTTGCTTATAAAACTTCGAGTCATACAAATCATGGAATTTAATTTTATAAGCCAAATAAAAAGCCGCTTCGCCGATACCTTCATCAACTGCCCCTTCCGCATTACTTGCATGTAACTTCAAAGGTCTCCAAAGATTTGTATCAGGATTTAATACAAACATACTACGATAATGGTAATGATAACTAAAATGTTTTGTTACAACATAAAAATTAGTTGCACCACGACTCGCGTTAGGTACACATACAACATTAATCGCCAACTTATAATACGGTGGATCATACTCTTCATTCACTAGTGAAGTTTTATCTAAATAAAAAGCAGTCCCTGATGGGTTCTCATACATAAGAATTAGATTAGGATTGTTATCATAATACATTGGTACTTTAGCATTTGCAGTAGCACCAATTAAAAACAACAAAATAGCCCCTAAAATCAAAAGAAGTTTTTTATTCATACATAACACCCCTATACATAAAACTAAAACAATACCTTTATAATAATAACACAATCACAAAGCAAAAAGAATCAATAACGTGGATATTCATAAAATTCTCTTATAAAACTAATTCGAAAGCCTGCGTGAAACGCAGGCCTTTCTCCTCCACACATAAAGTTTTTGGCGAGGAGGTGTGGGGTTCCAAAAGACGACTTTGGCCCTGCGAAGCCCGAAGGGCGAAGTCAGACCCGGCCGGTGGAGACTTTTGGAACCCCACACCTCCGTCCCATAAAATTTTATAAATTTTCCTAGCTTTCACATAAAAATTAGCGTATGATAAAAGTAAGAAAAACCCTCTATACGGAGCAAGACGCGTATATAATACGACCGCATAATGCAAGACCACGGTCAAAGTAAGGCACTCAACATTTTGGTATTTACCTCAAGGAGGCCATATGGATCCGCAAAGAATTCTGAAAGCATTATCCAATCCACATCGGTTAGATATTATATTGTGGCTAAAGCACCCAGAGCAAGAATTCGGTGTTCAAGTACACTCTAAAACTCTCATCGATTTTCCAAACAGCGTTAGCGTTAAGAGTATTCAAAAACGCTGCGGTGTATCGCAATCGTCTGTATCTACATTTATGACTATGCTAGAACGAGCAGACCTTGTAGAATCGCGAAAAATTGACCAATACACCTATTATAGGCGCAATGAAAAAGTTATCCGCGAGTTTGGCGAATGGTACAACAAAGAAGTATCCATCCAAGCCGATAATATCGACAAATTATTGGAAACAGTAACCTTAGACGACACATCCTATCCATCAACAGAGGATAGTTCTATACCTGAAGAAGAACAGGCTGTTGGCATCGCTACTAAGGGAATCGACCATGAAAACGATAACACCTAAATATCACGTCCTACCACTACTTCATAGGACACAAAAAGGAGCTATAATGCCTGAGTTATTCTCAGCATTATAGCTCCTTTTAAATTTATATTTCCGTTCTATCGATTCTCTCCCTTACACGACGAAAAACATCAGTGCCAGAGAATCTAACTTTACTTTCTTTTGCTGCAGAATCAGCCTCATCTAATGCATACTCAATAGAGTCTGTTAATTCAGCATATAGTTCCATATCCATTTTCATTTATCGTTGCGCTTCGTATGCTCTAAATAGTTTAGATAGCAATACAGGCGCTAGTTTTAAAAGATCTGGATTTTCGCAGAAGGATACACGAAGTTGTGTCTTACCAGGATTATGTTCGCTATCGGCACCACTATAGAATCCGTTAAGTGGAGCCATGAGCAATGTATAGTCATTGCCATCATCCAATGTCACGCGGCCGTGTTCAGCACACCAAGCAGCAAATTCTACGCCGTCAAAGCCAGGTTTTGCCACATTGCGCACATCGATAACGAAATAGATGGATGCTTCTGGATTGGAGATGATGAAATCTGGTTCTACCTCTTTGAATCCCTTGTGAAGTTCATAAATCATTTCGCGGTAATAATCGCGTTGTTGTTCATACCAATTATGAAGCTCAGCATGGCTTTCATGAGCCAAGGCGCCAAAGATATATTGACCTAGTGTGTTAGCACTGAGGTTTGCTGTATATTCAGCAACGGATTTTTCATAGCACAACGCATTGTCCGTAATGATAGCGCCGATACGAAGACCACAAGCATTCCACACCTTGGAAGCCGTTTCAAGACTGATACGACGCCCTTCGATACCAGGCACATCCTTATTCGTCAATGTCCAAATACTGGATGTTTCCTTGCCTTTTTCGTAGGCCAATTCACGATAGGCTTCGTCGGAAATAATCCATAAATTATGTTTTACGCACAAAGATGCATATTCAATCAAGGTTTCCTTGCTGAATAGCTGACCTGTTGGATTATCGTAAGGGATAATCAACAATGCACCTGGTTTTGTTTCTATAATGCGTTTTTCTACGGTTTCAATGGATGGCAATTCAAATTCGCCATTTTCATTGAGGCGACGTTCTACGGTTACCGTTTTACGACCGATGCGATGACCTACCGCATCATAGTTTGTATAGGAAGGATTGAACATCAAGAGAGGGCGTTCCTCTTCCCCTGCACCACCACAAACGCCAAGCATGATGATTTCCATCGCCATGGACGCACCATCCGTAACGAGTACATTAAGGCCTGTTGTATCGAAACCTTGGCTACGTAAAATATGCAAGAATGCTTCGCGACATTCATCGGTACCCGTTGTTGGTACATATGGCACGATGCCTGTACTGAAAGGACTATTAGGTCCGCCTAGCGTGAATAGTCGGCGCTGCATGGCGGGATGCATAGGACGCATAACATTACCAATAGAACCATTAACCAAAATAGGTGGGTTCTTTCGCTCTAAAAATTTAATTTGTCCCATGCGAATCCCCGACGGCTTACGTGCCATCATGTACGGGGATAAAACCGGTAGTTCCATACAGAATCCAACTCCTCTAAATAAACGCCTTTCACAAAAATAAGGCTGTAATACGCATACATTGATATATATAGATACATTCTATTATAGTGCTTTTACAAGAGAAAATCTATAGTTTTATCATTGTAGCTTACAGCCTTATCAGTTTTTTTGCTTATACGATGATTAGATGGTCACTTCAACACCTAAGCGGAAGTTACGACCTTGGCCTGGCCACCAATCGCCAGGGTGCCCCCAATTAACGCTAGATTGTTCTGCATAGTACGTATCAAAGATATTGTTGATACGGCCAAATACAGTTACGTTTTCACGTACCCGATAGTTTGCACTGATGTCAGCCAACCAGTATGTTTTACGTGGGAATACATTAGCAGATTGGCCAGGGCGATCGATGATGCCACGGATATCCAAGTGAGCATCCCATTTAGCATCATTGTAATCGAGGCCTGCATTAACCGCATGTTTAGGCACATAGCCATCGCGGTTAGCTTTGCGAGTTGGTGTTGCATCGATATGAGTATATGTATAACCGAGGCGGGCAGATAAATGTTTCGTTAACTGTTTGCGTACATCTGCATTGATACCATGCGCTTTTTCTGTATCAAAGTTTTGATATTGAGCTGTACCCGTCGCAGGATTTGTTGCCCAACCAATTTTATCTTTCGTACTGCGACTAAAGAAGCTGAGATTGCTGTTCCAAGTTTTACCAAATTTATGATGAACACCTACGCTCCATTCATGACCTGTTTCAGGTTTCAAATTGCGATTTCCATATGTGCCATCAAAGAGTTGGTATGGTGTAGGAGCCAAGAAATATTCTTTGTATGCTGCATATACATTAGTATTTGCATTCACATCGTAACCAACGCTAATGGATGGCGATGTATGTGTACCGAAGGAAGAGTGATGGTCAAGGCGAACACCTGGTGTCACCGTCCATTTTGGAGCCACCTTCCACTCATCTTGAACGAAATAGGACATATTCGTGAGCTTGATGCCGCCCATATTAACGACCTTATCTTGGCGCCAATCAAAGCCGCCTACAACGGTATGGTCTTTTGCCTTATATGTCACTTGATCGCCGATACCACGTGTTTTTACGTCGATTGGATAATGATCATATACTGTTTTATAGTGATTGTTCATCAAGTATAATTGATGGCTCCAACGGTCGCTAATCTTATTATTCCAAATAGCGCGTAAGGAGTCACTTGCTTCTGTACCATAGCGAATGTGATTGAGAGCACCCAAATGGTCAGAGTACATTACATCACCACGATATGTATCATAGAATACCTTTACATCATTCTTATCATTGATCGTATTGCCTACCATAAAGGACCCATTATGGCTGTTGCTATGTTGAGGAATACGCACGCCATGACCATCTTTATAAGAAGCGATAATGTCCTTTTGTAAGCCTACGCGCCAGTACCAATCATTTTTGCTACCTTCATTGGTAATCGCGTATTGCTCTAAATCATTGCTGCCGCCCATAACGCGTAACTTAGTTTGAACCCCCTGTTCAGGTTTTGCCGTGATTACATTAACTACACCGCCAATAGCACCTGAACCGTACAATGTGGAACCTGCGCCACGTTGTACTTCTACGCGGTCAATGCTAGACATATCTTTCATAATCGTCATCGGCGGATTCACACCAGCTGCGCCCATATTGATACCGTCCACCAAATATAGCACTTGGTCGGAACCATTGATACGGAATGCATTAGAATTCGTGTAACCTACGCCACCACCATACGTATTAATATCCACACCCGGTACGATACGCATCGCTTCATTCATGTTAGTTGCGTGACGTTCGCGGATATCATCGCCTGTGACTACGCCTACGCTAGCTGGTACTTGTGAAAGCTGTTGTTCACTACGCGTTGCAGTAACGACAATGGTATGGGAATCTTGTGCATCAGCAGCTAATACACTAGGTGCGCTAATCGTGCTACCAAATACAAGAGCTAATCCCACATACAGAGATAAACGTTGTTTCTTTGATACTTTCATAAAAACCTCCACACACATCAAACTATAATTACATACTATATATATTTTGTGCCATAGATACCATTGCACGGGTCATAAATTGGGAATAACTCATAACCTGTGAGGAATCTACAAGGTACACACGACGATTGGCGATGGCCTTAACACCTTGCAAGGCTGGATCAGAATAAAGCTGTTCCACCGATGCTGGCGTAGTACCATCCGAAGTATAGGCCACGGAAGGAATAAAAATGATATCTGGGTTTGATTTTATTAAATCCTCTCTCGTCCCATTATCAAAAGGGCCTAAACCTACTTGAGCGGCCGCATTGTTAACCTTTAAGTATTTACACATATCATTAAAGGTTGAACCCTTGCCGCCTGTTAAACCAAATTGGGAGTAAAACGCCACCAACGGACGTTCACCACTATGCTTATTGGCCAATTCTTCTACAGTTTTCAAATCTGCATCCATACTGGCAATCATGGATTCATCAGAGGCATATAATAGTCCGGCAATCTCATGAATCGTAGCTTTTGCTTCTTCTACCGTAGTAGGCGTTTTATATACATAAACAGGAATCTGCATATTGCGCATTTCCCCAATCGCGTCTGGGGACATCCAATTTGGTACTAATACTAAATCTGGCTGTACAGAAAGCATGGACTCAGCAGATGCTTTCACATGTTTCTCAACCTTGGCCGACGCGTCAGGCACATTATTAGGTACAGTACCAACAGCGGCCACGCGGCTTGGATCAACCAAGGATAGGACTATATCCTCTGTACTCGCTGCAATAGGAACGATACGCTTTGGCTCGCTAGGTACCGTAACAACTGTGCCGGTGCCATCTGTCACCTGATGTGTAGCCCCCGTAGTACCAGTCTGCGTAGGGCCACAGCCGACCACCAAAAACACCATCATCAATATGGCACATATAATCGATATTCTTTGTTTCATATTAACGACCTTCTATAACACCTTCTATGGAAATATATAATGATTGTAAATCTTGTAACATGTCTTGTGACGCATCCCAGTAACCACGCTGAGCAGCTTCTAGCAAAATCTCTGTAATACGCTGTAAGGCCCAAGGGTTTACCTGACGCATCCAGTCTTGGACGTTTTTGTCCAAGGTATACTTGTTAGCATACCCTTCGTAGACCCAATCTGGTACGACATCACTCGTAGCATCCCAGCCAAAGGTGTGAGACACTACATTCGACATATCCGAGGCCCCTTTATAGCCATGTTTCATCATGGCTTGAATAAATTTAGGATTCTGAGTTTCCCCTTGTACAACACGACGGATTTCATCGCCTAAAGATCGCATCACAACGCGGCTACGGTCTGAGCTATCGCCCACATAGGCGCGAGGTGCACTGCCCTTTGCTACCCGCACCGCTGCAATGAGGCCGCCGTGATAGCTATAGTAATCGTCGGCGCTCATAATATGTGTTTCTCGATTGTCTTCGTTCTTAATGGTCACATCCATCGTGGTTAGTCGACGCTGAAACAACCTCATATCTTGAGGAATATCCTTGTGTAGGTGAAAGCTACTCCACTTACTGTAGACTTGTGCAATATCTTGTACAGATTCCCAGTTTTTACCTTCAATCAATGCACCCACACCCGTGCCATAAGCCTGTGGCGGATCACCAAAGATGCGAAGTCTCGCCTTTTTAGTGGCGAGTAGAGGATCTTCACCTTGCTCAACAAGCCAATCTACATCATCGTGAATGTGCTTTTTCACGTAATTATCGTCTGGAGACTCATCTAGTTCTGCTACCATTTCCACCGCCTTGTCGAGCCAACCAATAGCGGTAGGCATCATATCTCGAATGAGACCACTGATGCGGCCCATCACATCGATGCGAGGGCGCTGTAACTCTTCTAACGGAATTACTTCTAAGCCTGATACGCGCCCGCCTGACTGCCATTTAGGCCGAACCCCTAATAAATAGAGAAACTCACCTAAGCATTGGCCATGACTTCTAGAATTGCTTGTAGCCCATAGAATGATGCCTACCGTCTCAGGATATCGCTGTTCATTCAAAATATAATCAGCAATAACTTGATCAGCTAGTTCTATGCCTAGTTGGTAGGCTATCTTTGTAGGCAAAGCTCTTTCATCAAGGCCATAGAAATTACGTCCCGTAGGAAGTACGTCAACTTGGCCACTAGAAGGAGCGCCCCCAGGACCGGGCTCCACATACCGTCCCTCTAAGGCTCTAGAAATAGATTGGAGCTCATTCTTTGTATCTCCTAACTTAGGAATATACTCGTGCACAATAGCATTAGCCAACGGTTCTAGCGATTCAGGTACAGAATAGTCTGGTGTATTGACCACATAGCTTACAAAGCTGCGCAACTCATCCCAAATTTGGTTAATAATGACACTATATCGCGTGCCATCTGCATCGATTTCACCAGCATGGGCCTCAATATATGACCAATCATAACCTAGTTCCGCTGCTATGACAGCAAGACCTGATGCCATCTCACCTTGAGGGTTTCGGATAATAGCTGTAATAAATTCTTCTAAGTCTAGCCCCTCAGGTCCTTGCCCTAAGATGTGTAAGCCGTTGCGCATCTGCATATGCTTTAAATCGCTTAACTTTTCGTGGACCTCGGTAATAATAGCATCCATTTCCATCGCCGAGCCGTCTTCTTTATCGATAAGATGGCACTCGATAGCTTTCTCTCTAATTACGTTCTCTATATCCGATACACTCTCAGGATGTTCTTGTTCAAAATGACTATGCTCATCGAGCAGGGCTTCCAGTTCTTCGAACTCATCATAAAGACCCGCCGTCGTCATCGGTGGCGACAAGTGACCCACCAAGCAAGCTGAACTACGCCGCTTGGCTTGAATGCCTTCACCTATAATGGTTGTCCAATAGGGATAAATATTAGGCAAACTAGAGATACCAATTTCTGGATAACAACTTGCACTGAGACCAGCCCCCTTACCGGGTAGCCATTCTAAAGAGCCATGAGTACCGACATGGATGACCGCATCAGCCTTAAAAACTGTTCGCACCCAATGATAAAAGGCCAAGTATTGATGCGGTGGTGGCAAACAGGGATCATGGTAAATTGCCGATAGATTTTCCCCAAATCCACGAGGTGGCTGCACTGTAATCCACAAATTGCCATTGGCGAAGCCTGGAATAATAACTTCATCGTCATAAACGAATACATCCCCTGTGGCCTCGCCCCAAGACTTGACCATCGCCGCCTGCGTATCCTCTGGCAGTGTGGCAAAATATGCTTTGTAAGCATCGCTACTCATGCGGCCTTCTGCAGAAGCTAGTAATTCATCGGTGAGCATGGATCGGTCATTCGTCATATGAGAAGTTACCACATCCATTAAATCTGCACTCGTTTCCGGTACACTATCGATTGAATATCCTTCCGCTTGCATTTGACGCAACAATCGCAGCACCGACTCAGGTGTATCAAGACCTGCGGCAGAGCCAATATTGGAGTTCTTCGGCGGGTAGTTATGCAGAATAATGGCTACCTTTCGTTCCGATACTGGAATATGACGAAGCTTAGACCATTTAATGGCTCGTTGTACCACAGCGGCAATGCGTTCTTTCACAGGCAAATACATATAATGCCCTTGCTCATCAAAGGTCTGACAAGCTACAACACCACCGTGGATAACCCCATCTAATTCAGGCTGAGATATGGATAAATTCACATCTAACGGTGTCACCCCTTGCGGGTTCTCGGCCCAAGATTTTTCATCCATGTATATGGTGTAACCCTGTATGATAGGGACATCCTGTAATTTTAACTCCTCCAATGTTTGAGCCCCTAAGGACTGGAAGGAGAATTTACACGTGTTGATGAGCACATCAAAAGGGAATACATCCTTTCCAAAGAGATAGTTCATAGATAGCTTCATATTCGGAATACCTACGCGAAGATTCGAACCATACTGCCCATAAAAAATAATCGGGTTATACTTATGTTTATAAATCTCTTCGAATAAGGCCTGTTGATACTCAATATCCCCCATGATCCACTCGTCCCGGTAAAAATATACCGCTATGGATGGCCAATCACGATGACCTTCCACATCCATGAACTCATCATAGGTTTCATAGATATTACCTTTACGGCCCATGATGGCTTGCCACGGAATATAGTCTGGCTGTTCCCATTCGGAAACAGGTTTTGTGCTGAAAGCCCCATTGATAAGGCGCACATAGTTCATGACACCACTGGTCCGGCGGTAGCTTTCAAGGCGAACCCGTTTATCCTCATCCAAGTTACGATAGAGAATATCTGTTTTCTTAGGCTCTACCACATCAATCCAGTATTTAGGATGATATGCATATAACCAGCGTTCTAGACGTTCCAAGAACGGCGAGTCCAAACCAACTCCCATATTGGTTACGAGAACTACATCGGCAGCGCGAAGGCGGCTTTCAAAATCCTCATTCCAAAGAGGAGGTTGTTTCATATTGCAAATATCTACCTCTCCCTGTAAAAGCTCTGGATAGGTAGCGACAGCCTTTTCTATATATTGGATCTGTTTTCCTAAATTAGAAATATACATGAGACGACTCATGATTTACCTCCGAGATACCCGTAAAATACGATCTGCCGTAATAGTATCCATGGCATAATAGCTGCCATTCATCAATTTACACAATTCCTTAGCCAAACCTAGCTTGATAAAGCCCGTTTCCGTATCGATAACGATACAGTCTACAGGCAGTGTTCCTAAAATACGTGCCCATTGTTTCGCCTCTGCTACTGGATTCTCTGAATCCCCCGCCGTAGCACGACCATCGGTGATACAAATCATTTGTATGCGCTCCGCCGAATGTCTGTGCAGTAATCGTTCGCACATTGTATAAGCAGTACGCAAACCTTGAGCCAATGGTGTTTTACCGCCCGTCGGCAATGTCGCTAATAATCGCTCCGCCCGTTCTACGCTGCGCGTGAAGGGTAATAATACCTCTGCTGATTTCTTGCGAAACGCAATGAGCCCTACCGAATCGCGATGAATATAAGAATCTCGTAACAGGCTTAAAATAGCAGCCTTTGTAGCCTCCATACGGTGTCGCGCCGCCATAGAACCACTAGCGTCTACCACGAAAAGCTGGTATGCACCAATCCGTTTTTCACGAGCCTTTCGGCGATAATCCTGAGGCTTTACCAAAATTGATAAGCCCTTATCATCTTGACGGTTCTCTTGCGGTCGCTGAACAGATTGTTGTAGTTGTCTTTCCTTAGCAGCAATCCGTAACCGTTGATAGGGTGCCGCTGCTCGTAATGTATCAACTAAAGCCAAGTCCTCTAGAGCATGCTCGTCCTGATAAGCTCGAATCATGCGCCCTCTGGTATCCTTTGTTTTAGTCATGAGGCGACGCCCTGAACCTTTGCGATATTGTCTATCCACCGTCTTAGATGATTCCAGTTTCCACTGAAACATCTTGTTAGCAATTTGAGCCACCGTATCCGGCAAAACTAAATCAGAGTTTCTATCAGTTTGATTTCCATCTGTATCCATGCCATCATCCGACACATGCGATGTTGAATTAGAGCCACAAGATTCACTAGATTCTTCTTGATTAGACGCCCCCTCCTCTGTTTCGCCTATATGATTAGAATCTGCGGGCCCATTAGGATTCGGTTCTTCATCAGGAGGATCATTAGTATTAGAATCCATGGTGCTATTAGAATCATCAGTATCAGTTGTATCCTTGGCCTGAGTCTGTTCTTGATTGCCACTACTATTTCCTGAGGAAGGCTGTGATTCTGATATTTCGTCTCGCTTCATACGGTGGGGCAATACGTAGAGTGCGGCACGCTCTGCATGAACTGGTTTACAGTACGAACTGCCATCGAGCACGGCTAGCGATTTCATAACTTGCAACAGTGCATACTCTGCATCATGACCTACGGTATGGGCTTGTAATGCATAGGATATCGCTAGTGAAAGCATAGCATCCGGAACAGCAATATCCTGTATACAGTTAACATCAAATGGCTCCATCGTAGGTGTATCAGTACATTTAAATGATTCCCGATTTTGTTGCAAAACAGCTATGCGAGACTCTAATGAAGGCGCCTCCATCGATACATGCACATCTACGAGCTCCCACTCCGTATCATCCAATGTTTGATTTTCATGGTTAATGGTCATGATAAGCAAGATATGACGACGTTTGGCCTCTATTAGTAATGCATGGCGAACCTCTGGCGCTAGCACATGACCATCATCAATCAGCCAGCAATGCGTACTATCGTCATCTAATAGACTAGAGGCCATAACCATCTTCCCTTGTGCAAGGGATGCTTCAAAGTCGATGGATTCTTGCAATTCTGACGTATCTATATACACAGGTATTACTCGATACGGAATGTGCCACGCCTCTAAACACTGGCGCACGATAAAGCTTTTACCAACACCGGTACCACCAGAAATAACGAGGGTATGAATCTGATCATTTACAAGGCCTATTTTGAGAGCCTCTTGCACAGATGTACCCATAATTAGCCCTCGAGCACTGCAGTTACCACTGCATCAATACGGTCTTCATCATGGCCTTGCTCTTCAAAAGGTAATCGACGTAACCGATGTTTCAATGCTAAACGGGCGGCCACCTTAAGGTCATCATCCATAATTTGATGTCGCCCGTGAAAGGCTGCATGAGCACGAGCAGTGTGCATCATCGTAATATCTGGGCGATGACCATCAACGCCGACACCAATGCTGATACTCGCAATTTTTAACAATACATCATCCGTTGGTGTGATACTCGATAACAACTGACGAGCTTGTAACAAACGTTCGCGCAAATCATGTTCTGACTCAGCATATGATTCAATAAAACTATCTGGATTGTCACCAAAGGCTAGACGGCGCTTGATAACCTCCATACGCTGTGCTGGATCATGTTCCCCATAGACCATGACGGATAGACCAAAGCGATCTAATAGTTGAGGTCTAAGGTCGCCTTCTTCTGGATTCATCGTGCCTACGAGGATAAAACGAGACGGGTGGGAATGACTCACCCCTTCACGCTCTACCGTATTCACACCCATAGCAGCTACATCGAGTAAAATATCTACAATGTGGTCATCTAAGAGATTGACCTCATCTACATAGAGAATATTTTGATGGGCAGCCTGTAGAATGCCCGGTTCAAAGGCTTTCACCCCGTCCTGTAAGGCCTTTTCTAAATTAATAGACCCTACCACGCGATCCTCTGTCGCATTTATAGGTAATTCTACAACAGTCATTGCATTAGCCCCTAATTCCATAGGAGGTAACAGATTCGCTAGTGCACGAACCGCCGTAGATTTAGCAGTGCCCTTTTCACCTTCAATTAACACCCCACCGATGGATGGATTGATAGCATTGAGTAACAGGGCTAATTTCATGTCCTCTTGCCCCACAATAGCAGTAAATGGATATAACATAAGCCTAACCTCATTTAGGATAGAAACATCTTATTTCAACTCAAGATAGAACCTTTATTTCAACTCAGGATCGATAGATATGTCTGTACTACCACCTGTTTGTTTAAAGTCATCAATATTCGTGGTGCCCTTAGGGAATACGAATATTCGTTGTTGTTTAAAGTACGGGTCATCGTAGACCGCAGCAGATAAACGGAATGCATTCCGTAAGTTTCCCGCCGTCAACACATCTCTCGGCGTCCCTACATCTACAATATGACCATCGCTCACTAAGACGAGCTTAGTGCAATATTTAGCGGCTAATTCTAAATCATGAACGACGATTAGAATCGTTTTGCCTTCGTCGCATAATCGACGCCCTTCGTGAAAGATATCATCGGCGTACACCAAATCGAGGGCCGCTGTCGGCTCGTCCAATAATAGGACCTCGGTTTGTTGTGCTAGTGTCTTCGCTAAGAATACCCGTTGCCGCTCACCGCCACTAAGGTTTTGCACAGACCGATGTCGCAGGTGATACACGCCTACCTCTTTCATCGCTTTTTTAACAATAGCCTTATCGTCTGGGCCTTCTTGTTGCCACCATTTTAAATAAGGATAGCGTGCTGTCATTACAATATCGATGGCTTCATAATCAAAAGAAACGTTGACAGACTGTTGCATATACGCCACATGATGAGCAATTTCCTTATCGCTTAAAGAGGCTATGCTTTTACCATCCCACAAAACCTGACCCCCAGATATAGGATAAAGGCCCCGCAATGTCTTCAATAGCGTCGTTTTACCGGATCCATTAGGGCCGATAATGCCGACGAACTCACCACTATCAATAGAAAAGGACGCGTCCTTTAGAATAGCGTTTTCCCCTAATGTAACAGATAGGGATTGAACATCTAACTTCATTAGGCCCCTCCTTTACTACGCAAACGATGAAGCAAATATAAGAAATACGGTGCCCCTAAGAGAGCTGTCATAATACCTACGCGTATTTCAACAGGTTGCGCTATAACGCGACCTAATGTATCGCAAAATACGAGGAATAAGGCTCCCCCAACAGCCGCCATAGGCAATAGTATGCGATGATCAGGTCCTACTAAGAGGCGCACAATATGAGGGACCACAAGGCCTACAAAACCAATAGAACCACTAACGCATACGGCGGTAGCAGTAACCACCGACGATAAGAACAGGAATAACATACGGTATGCCATAACTGGCAAGCCCAAAGCACGAGCCTCAGTATCACCCAAAACGAGCACATTAAGATGACGGCCAAGCATCATCAAAATAACGCTGCCTGTCACGATAGGCCCTACTGCTAGTGCCACATGATCCCAACGACGGAAATCAAGGCCACCGACCATCCAGAATAGGAATTCACGCAATCGGTATTCGTTGATCATCGTCAAAATGCCGGATGTAAAAGCACCGAGTAACATGCTAACAGCAACGCCAGCCAGTAATAAGGTCGTCGTATCTAATTTATTATTGCGCAAGGTTAAAATAATGGTGATCCCCACAGATACAAAAGCCCCAATAAAGGCAAAAGCAGGCATATAAAACATGCCAAGAGATGTTACGCCGAGAGCAATGGCGATAACCGCACCAAGAGATGCCCCTGCGGATACACCCATAATGCCAGGATCAGCTAATGGATTCGAAAAAACACCTTGCATAACGGCACCAGCCAATGCGAGTGCACCGCCTACGAGAAGGCCAATGATGAGGCGTGGCATGCGGATAAACCACAATACCGCCTCTTGTTCAGCTGTAATAGGCTCCGTAAAATGTACCGGTATGCCCATACCATTTAAAATACTTTGCACTCCCCCACCGATAGGGATCATAATCGTCCCTACATGGAGCGCTAGTAAGCTCACAATACACAGCAATACACCAATTATGGCAATTGCCACGATTCGTTGTTTCTGTTTAGTCATGAGAATTCCTTTCTAACTGAGGATACACAGTATGCATAATAGCTAGCATCGCCTCGCCAATGTGTTGATTCATTGTATATAAGTACGCCGCTGGCAAGGCTTTCACACGGTTTTCTCGTATAGCCGGCATATTTTGAAAGGCCGGATTATCAAGATATCGACTAGCTAAATTCTTATCCATGCCCTTATAGGACGGAATAAATATATAATCTGGATCCATAGCTAACACGCGTTCATCCCCAAACGGTGTCCGTGGCGGTAAACCGAGGAGATTCGGTGCATTATAGATACTCATGTATTTACACATATCATCAAACAGGCTGTCCGTTCCCGTGTATCCATCCATGGATGATACGAAGAGAACGCTTTTACGTTCCTCTGGTGCAATCGATTCACTAAGGCGTTTCATCTCAGCTAATTCACGTCGAATCTTCTGTTCATAAAACTGCCCCTTTTCATCTTCCCCCACAATATGAGCAATGTCCGTCACATTCTTAATCACCGACTCCACCGTAGTTCCAGTTGGCACTACAACAGTAGGTATGCCCATATGGCGTAAGCCTTCAATAACATCTGCGCTCGTATAATCAGGCGCTATGACAAGATCGGGGTCCAAGGCGATGACTTTCTCTAACGGATAGGAACTCATAACAGGTTTGACCAACTTGGCACGCTTCGCCTCTAAAGAATACTCCTCATAGGTAGACAATGTATTAATACCTACCAAACGATTCGGCTCTACCAGACCTAATAGGATCGTATCCGATGCAGAAGACAATGCCAAAATACGCTTCGGATGTTCAGGCACCGCTACGCGAACTCCATCATAACTTTCAACATAACGCGCATGAGGTATCACCTGAGATTCCTCTTGAGGACCGCACCCCGTTACAACTACAAAAAGGAGTATCACCAAACATATAAGATACGCAATGCTCTTGTTCATGATGATACTCCTTGTATAGTTCTAATAGAGAATTATAGTAATCTAGAATTTTTGTGTGTAGCTGAGTTGATAATTAAATGGCTCATCCCAATATTCCCAATCACCGTTGGAAATAACATTGTGGCGATTCAATAAATTACGTGCATCGAGTCGTACAGAAGAATTTTCATTGAACTGATACCCTACATACGCATTCCACGCTACAAGATTTGGATTGATGCCGCCGTCGCGGTTCTTCATCCGTTTTGTTACAAAATTGATGCTAGATCCAGCGGTCCAAGTGGAACTATTGTAATGAATGCCCCCTGTAAATTGTAATTTCGGATTAGCTTGTTTCCAATAATTTTTATCGATTTCCATTTGCTTTGGATTCGAATAGGATGCACCGATGGACATCTTTAATCGGTCCGTCAACTTGCGACCATATTCGGCCTCGATGCCCACATTTCTATAACGACCACCATTGACGCGAATCGTATTGCGGCCATTGCTATCTGGTTTCCAAGAGAAGAAATTCTTGAAATTCATATAGAACGCAGCTACTTTCCAACTATCTTTATCGGTAATGTGCTTATACCCCAATTCATAGTTCCAACCTTCTTCAGGTTTTAGATTCCGCCCGCTAACCGATTGATATTGTCGATTTACCGTTTTAAATGTATCGCTTAAATTAGGCATGGTGAAAGCTTTGCCTACATTCATATACACCGAAGATTCTTTATTAATCCGGTGATTCAATTGTAACTGTGGCGTCAACACATGTTGATTCTTTACAGGATCCTTGATGTCCGTATAGCGCAATCCTACAACGGTAGTCCATGTAGGATTGATTTGATAGGAATAGCTACCATAAAGAGCTAAACTGTGGCGATGAGGACTCGCATAGACTGGGCCTGATGTAGTACGATATGTTTCACGCTTACCAAGTACACCGGCAATTAGATAATCCTTGCCACCTCTAAAATCCCATTCGTGTTGTACATCAACCCCATATTGACGGGCAATATAGTTACTATCGTTAGACGTATAGGATGGAAGACTATGTTTACGGTTTTTCCCCTTCAAATCTCGGTCATTATAAAAGAGTGTACCTGTCGTAGTCCCCTCTTTATAAATCAAAGATGCATTGTTCTTAGAGTCATCGTATGCATATGTTGTAGAATGGCGATTGCGATTCGTCATATTACTTTCAGTACTCAACTGAGCATAGGCAGACTTACCTTCGAAGCGGCTAAAGTTCAATGTCACCTTATCGCTCAATTTGCCACTCATGAATATACCTAAGGAATTGCCTTTATCCCGTGCGGTATAGTATTCATAACCACGAGGATGACTCACCGAATCTGTACGAACTGGTGTAGACGGATCTTGTTTACCAAAGAATCCTCGTTCTATGCCAATCAAGAAGCGAGGTGTGCCATAGTTGATTTTATAAGTTTGGCTGCCCATATTACCTACGCCTATAGTAGCAGAACCACCTTCTTTAGATGGTGTTTTTGTAATGACATTTACTACACCACTCATGGCATCAGAACCATATAGAGCTGATGCAGCACCTTTCAATACTTCGATACGTGCGATAGAACCCGTTGGAATCGAGCTAAGGCCACCCTTCCCATTTAGATTCATCGGCACCCCATTTACGAGAATGAGAGAGCCCCGTTCTAAGCCACGAATATTGACACGGCTATCCATAGCTCCATATTCAAGGCCAGATGCGCCATAGGAGAAGGACGTAATACCTGGCACCATATTGACCGCATCAAAGGCATTTTTAGCCCCGCTATTCATGATGTCTTTATCGGTAATGACATCCATCGCTGCCGGCGTGTCTAGGTTCAACAGAGCCATCCGATTAGCCGTTACATTAATAACATGACTTTCAGATGCACCATTTGCGTCAGCAGATGTTGCTGTAACAGGAGTATCTGTCGTAGCCGTTACATCTGCTGCATATGCATTCACAGATAACCCCATTAGTGCCAAGCCTATAAGTACAGAAGTTCTTCGTTTCTTAAGATTAGTCATAACAAATCCCTCGTAACACACACACTAATTATTCATAAATATTACATAATTGTATTATTACACATTTAAAAGGGCTGCACAAAACCCATACCCCCTATCAGTACTGGATTTATAGGGGACATGGACCAAATAAATATTAGAATTTTTGTGTATAACTCAATTCATATGTAAATGGGTCACCCCAGTATTCATAATCCCCATTGGTGATGACATTGTGTCGGTCTAACAAGTTGCGCGCATCGAGACGAAGGGTTGCATCCTTGTTGAAGTGGTAGCCTACGTACGCATTCCAAAGGGCTATATTAGGGTTTAATCCGCCATCACGGTTGCGCAAGCGTTTTGTAACAAAGCTAAAGGATGTACCTGCTTCCCACGTTGGGCTTTCATAGCGAATACCTGTAGTGAATTGCAATTTAGGGGCTGCTTGTTTCCAGTAGCTTTCATTCATTTCCTTTTGTCTTGGATTTGAATAAGAACCACTTACGTTCCATTTGAGGCGATTCGATAAACGTCTGCCATATTCAGCTTCAATGCCCACATTGCGGAATTTACCGCCATTTACGCGCACCAAAGGTCGCCCATTCGCATCTGGTTGCCATTGGAAGAAATTTTTGAAATCCATATAAAATACGTCGACCTTCCAATCATCCTTTTTGTTGATGCGTTTATATCCGATTTCATAGTTCCAGCCCTCTTCTGGTTTGAGGTTTTTGCTGCTTACCGCTGTATACTGCCGGCTAACGCTGCGGAATGTATCGCTCAAACTAGGCATTGTGAAAGCCTTCCCTACGTTCACATACATGGAGGATTGTTTATTGATGGAATGCAATAATTGGAATTGAGGGGTCAACACATGTTGATCTTTAATTGGATCATCGATTACGGTATAACGCAATCCTAAAATGGATGTCCATTTAGGATTGATTTCATAAGAATAGCTACCATACACGGCATAACTATTGCGTTTCGGATGGATATATACAGGCACCGCCGTTGCATGGTATGTTTCTTGCTTACCTGTAATACCTGCAATTAAATAATCCTTACCATCTCTAAAATCCCATTCATGTTGTACATCAAATCCATATTGACGTGCTTGATAGCTCGTTTCAGTCGCCTTAACTTGGGACGTATTATGCACACGGCTTGTACCGCGCATCGTACGGTCATTGTAGAACAATGTACCTGTAGTCCCTTTGTCCTTATAAATCAAGGATGCATTATTGCGGTCATCCTTGTAATGATAGGTCGTAGAATGTCTTGCTTGGTTAACCGGATTCGTTTCTGTACTGATTAAGCCAAAGGAAGATCTGCTTTCAGCACGGTTGAAATTCAAGGTTACCTTATCTGAAAGCTTACCGCTCATAAATAGCCCCAACGAATTGCCCTTATTGCGAGTACTATAGTAATCGTAGTGTTTAGTGCCTGCATAGTCGTAGCGAATCGGTGTGGATGGATCCTGTGTGCCCCAATATTTTCTATCAATACCAACGATGAATTTATCTGTACCGTAAGACACATCAAAGCGTTTAGCACCCTTATTGCCTACGGCAACCGTAGCAGAGCCGCCCTCTCTAGATGGAGTCTTAGTAATAACATTAATAACGCCGCCTAATGCCTCTGCACCATACAAGGTAGAAGCTGCGCCTTTCACCACCTCGATACGTTTGATGGCACTCGTAGGAATAGAACCAAGACCACCTTTACCGTTGAGGTTCATAGGCACGCCGTTGACGAGAACAAGGGCGCCCCGATCAAGGCCACGAATATTTGTACGGCTATCCATGCCACCAAAATCGGCACCGCCAGCACCATAAGAATTAATTGTCACACCTGGTACAGTGGCCACCGCATCAAAGGCAGTGGTAGCACCACTATTTTTTAAATCCTCTGGTGTAATCACATTCATCGCTACAGGTGTGTCTAAATCTAGAAGAGCTGTGCGATTAGCGGTTACATTGATTACATTGGACGACTCTTGATTCTCATTAGTTGTCATATCTACCGCATAACCATTTACACTCATACTAAGTAACGCCATCATTGTGGCCACATATACACGTTTATTCATTTCATTCACCATCCTATATGTTTTATTAAAACTATGTTAATTCTGTTAATTTGTAGCCTCCGAACTACAGTGGGCAATTTAGTTGTAGTGGATATGAACCTTCTCATATCCACTACATAAACTGTAATCCATTTAATTCAATTTAGGCTCATTCCAAATATAATCATTATTCAAATTCATATCTTATATAAAAAACATCTGATTTAGGCTCACCAGTTGTATTGGTAGCCCCACCGGACCTAGCTGCAAGGGCAAGGGCATCATTATCAAGAAGGCTAGAGCCGCTACTCCCCTCAATTTCAGCCCTTACATAATTACCTTCGCCATCAAAATAAACCCTAATGGTAACTGTCCCTGTAATTCCTCTACGTACAGCTTGTGCTGGCATGACTTTATTGGCATCTAAACTAGCACGATAACCGGAAACATCAAAGTATCCCGAACCTTCCGTATCACTAGGCCCAGGATTGCCGCCATGTGTACCAGGGCCGTCATTTGCTTTACCACCATTGCCAATGGGGCCACCACCTGGACCTGATGTATCACCATCACCTGGAATACCCACTGGATTATCTGTATTCCCATGTAGATTTACACTAGCCGCTTCATTGCCACCTAGATAAGGGTTAAGATTTTGCAAGCCCGGTGTCGGTTTTCCCGATAAATCCGGTAATACACTACCCGACTTACCGCCCGCAGCATTTTCTTTATCATCAGTGACAATTTTCTCTTGCTGTTTCTTCTCCTGCTCAGGGGGTTCCGGTTGCACCATGTCAAGATTGATGACCAAATCTTTCTTTGGCGTTTCTGGTGGTTTTAAATGGCCGAACAAATCGCCTACAACACCCCAGTATGCTAAGTTGACCACCAATGCAGCGATAAAAGGAATGCCATATCGTTTACTCACCATATGATCACTTCCGTTCTGTCGCTACGCTGACAAATCGAGCACCACTCATCTTTAGATTATCCAAAATGCTAATAACATCCTTATACGCAATATCTTCAGATGCACGGACGATAAAAGCTTGTTGTGGTTCCTTCGCAACGATGCCTTGAATTTCATTGCCCAAATCATCAGGTCTAATTTCACGTTCGTTCAAATACATCTTATGAGTAGCTGTGAGCGAAATCGTAATCGGCTCAATCGTTTTTGCCGTTGATGCAGAGGCCTTTGGCAAATTGAGCGGAATTTGTTCCTCTGTATTCATATATAACGTACTCATCATGAAAAATACGAGCAAGAAAAATACAATATCAATCATAGGTATAATCATGATGGTAGGTTCTTTTTGTATCCCTACTGAACTACGTTTCATCGTTGACTCCTAATATATAAATCCAAGATAGAACCTAAGCGTTGTTCCAATTTTGCAATATCATAATTTACTTTACTTGTGCACCAGCTATGGATAGCTAATGCTACGATGGCTACTGAAAGCCCTGTTGCCGTTGCAATCAACGCTTCGGATACACCACCAGTAATAACAGTAGGGGCACCGATATCGCCACCAACAGCAGCGAATGAGCGAATCATACCGACTACAGTACCCAATAGACCTAGTAATGGAGCCATAGTAACCATCATGCTGAGCCAGTTAAGACCGCGTTTTAAACGTTCATCCATATACCCTACTACATCATGAAGGCGGTTTTCTAAGCCTTCAAAGTTATATACGGAATCAACAATCGGTGTTACAAATTGACTAAGCGCATCATCATTATTCTTAATCGCTTGTTCTAATGCAATCCAATCATTCGCATTACGACCTGCTTCAATGCTAGACGACAATTGTTGAATTTCACTGTCAATGCGACGATACATACGAATTCGCTCAAATAAAATCGTACATGCTGCCAACATAAATAAAACTAGCGGATACATGACTACGCCACCCGCATTAAAAAGATGAATTGCATACTCCATAATAACCTCCTCAAACTTATAATTATAAATTTGTACTCTACTGCGTATAAAACACAAATACAATCTGTATTAATCGTTATATTACGATTAACACTAAGTTATTTTATTATTTCATAAACAAATACGTAGCACAATAAACCTATACCCTGTATAGGTATGATATTTTACTGTATGTATTTTTATAATTACTAATTTCTCTATTGAATACATACATTTGTCTATTACATAAAAACACTAATAATTCTCATGCTAAAAATTATTTATCTGCTCTCAATACATATAAAAAAGCAGTCTATAGAAATGTTTTCTATAGACTGCCTATACAGATATTATCTAAATTCTTAGCATACTAAGAGGCTGAACATAACACCTCTATCAAGTACATATTTATTAATTCTATACAATTTTATGAATATTATTCATACCTGCATAACCATTCGTTTAAACTATCCTATGACACCGTTATATCATCATAATAAAACTTATGTATGTGCATCCTCTCGCTACGAAATAATGATACATAAATAATATCTTGCCTATCAATACACTATCTTGCATACACCACTTGAGCTATTGTATAAATACCTCGTCCAATATGGTAACTCTTGGCCAACAGGGCATCCGTAGACACGATGGCTACCTTTTTGTTTTTAATGGCTTTCAAATTTGCCAATACAGGGTCATTATAGTAATTGGCATAGATTGCATCGCGATTATAATCCGGTGCATGTATGTCCATCGGTACAATGATAACATCAGGGTCGGCCTTGATAAGGTCTGCCTTTGTACCAAAGTTAGATTGTTTCACTCCGCTCTTAGCAGCTGCATTATCTACGCCCACATAGGTGAGCATATCGGCGATCAAGGTTTTCGGTTTACCATATAATCCGTTTTCATTATACACAGCAACGGTCTGCTTTGGATCGTCGCGGTGCGCAAAACGAAGCGATTCTGTATCGCGGATGTAGTTCATCATCGTCGCTATGAGGCTGTCCGCCTTGCTTTCACGGCCTAGTAATTTACCTACATTACGCGTCTGGTCCTCTACGTCTTTCACAGTCGCAGGCGCTCTTAATAATGCCACCTTAACGCCCTTTTCTCGCAACGGACTAACGAGTTCTATGGATTCAGCGCCATCTTCAATGATAACAATATCCGGCTTTAACGCCACAATAGCATTCACATCAGGCGCCACCCGTTGCTTAATGGTATTAGTCACTTGATACGGTGCTGCGGTAGTAGCCACTACGGAATCACCGGCCAATTCGCTCACCAAATCCGCCACATTAGGCCCTACGGCGACGATACGCTCTGCCTTATGATCTAATGTAACCGTTGTACTGGTTCCATCCACCATCATATAGTGCCCGTGAGAGCTTAATATGCCGAATAGGCCCCCACTTGTAAAGTTTTGCCAAGAACGGTACATACCAAGAGCTGCTACCACCAGACCCACAATACAAATAGCCAAAACAATCATCAAACGACGTAATTGCATAAGCTCTCCTCCTATGCTTTCAAAAAAATCTCATCATGCAATACACTGTAAACTAGCAGCAACAATATAAGAACTATATCGTTAATTAGCTGGCACACTTTGGTATTTTACATAATTCTTATACGACCAATCGCCATACAACCATTTCGACATCTGTTCCATTTCATAATACATCCACGACGAATAGCTCATGATGTGTATGTCATTAATAGGATACACATAGCCCTTTTTCACAGCCGTTATATTCTGCAAGTCCGGATCATGCATAATGGCATCTATATCCTGCTTATACTCAGGCTGTTTAACCGAATATATGGTAGGCACAAAAATGACATCAGGGTTGATGCGAATCAAATCGGTTTTTGTGCCCATATTTGCTTCCATGTTGAAAGTAGGATAGTTCGCCCGATATTCCCATACATCAGATAGCACATTAGGGTCCTTACCGCTATCTTTGATCTTCAGGTCCCCTGCACCATCAATACCGTGAATCATTTCTATCATATCGCGAAGTACGCCAGACCGGTACACACCATGCGTTGGATTATACAAGGCAATCACCGGTTTTACGTCGTTTTTATGAGGCTCCACTTGTTTTCTAACCTTCATAACAGAATTATTAATCGAATATTCTGCATTTTTGGTATCAAACAACTTAGCCACTTGATTCGTAATAAAGTTTACATCCTTTAAACTGTCTTTTAGCGTATAAATAAATACAGGAATACCGGCAGCACGCAACGATGCCACTAATCCTGGCGGTGTCGTCTCCGGTGCCACAACTACATCTGGTTCATAGGATTTTATGGACTCTACCGTAGGCTGCACACGACCCTTAATCTCTGTACCAGAGACATAAGGAGACCCATCGGTGGCTACAACATAGGGCTCACCAGCAGCACCGACTAAGTCCACCGTTCCGGTCCCCAAGGTAACAACCCGTTGCACATAATCCGGCACGACCATCTCCGTATGTTGACTATCTAGAATCTTCCGGTGATTCGCAGCATTTATCATCCGACCTATCACGCCATGCCTCGGTATAACATCGCCTAACAACTCTGGCGCCATGCCGATAACTAAACCAATGGCAATACAAATGCCCATCACTATATATGGTAGTACAATCCATTTTACCTTCTTCATAAGCGGTCTCTCTCCGTATATCACTTACGAGTCATACGATTTCTTTGGTAAACTACAACCAAAAGCATGTCACCATCGTATTATATTCTTATTTAAATGAGATCTTGTTCAATTATTTCTTGCTAGATTATTTTTTGTTAGATTATTTCTTATTAGCTTTTTTCTTACTTGGTTTTGCTGCTTGTTTCCCCTTCGCAGGACCGGCGGCTTTCACAAAAGAATTATTCAAATTCGTCGCCACCATAAGGGCCACATCCGCATTTGGCGTCGTCACAATATTTTGACCGGCCACGGTAACTGTAGGACCGCTATAGGACGCACTCCCTTGTTGAATTTGGCCATTATGATACAAGCGCGCCAATTTACCAGCCATGAAATAAGCCCGTTCTTCACCCGTATAACGGCCGCTATTAGCAGGGCTGTAGATATTCACGCCATTCACGAAAACCGCGCCATTATCGACCGTTACGTGATTGCCAGAATAGGTATACATGCGGTCAATATTGTCCTTCACACGGCTGCTCGTCTTAGGGTGATTATTTGGGCTGAACACTTGGTTCAAACCTTCGCGGTACAAATCGCCATACTTATTGCGAAGAACCGCCATGGATGCAGCCGCGCCGCCCACATTGTATGGAGACTCGCTCAAGATCTTAAAGCCCAATTCGTCAGCCGCCTTTTCTTGGCCCATTGTAAACACTTGGTTTTCCATATAATTACCAGCGATGTTAGACAAAATGGCCGCATTACCACCGCCACCAGCAGCAAGGCTCACAGCTGTAGATAAACCGACTTGTTTCTTAAGACCATTGACGATGTCCTTGTGCTCGCCATGAGAAATTTCATGAGCCATAACATAGGCGAGCTCATCGTCATCCAATAGATCCAAAGCTCCCTTGTTAACGGACATCACGCGACCAACCGTAGCGAACGCATTGAAATCATCGCTAGGGTTTGCATACACCACATACGAACGCTTGACGCTAGGCGAAGCCTCTAATGTCTTCATGATACGTTGCACCCGCGCCTGTGCCGCACTATCCTCTAAATAACCCGTTTGCTTCTTCGCACGAGCCAAACTTTCCTCCTGGCCTTCCTTCGAATTATCCATTTTATTGAAAGCCGTGGATACATATGCATACGCCACTGCACCACCGATTAACGTTTCCGCTGCACCTGCAGAAGCAGCCTCTACCGTTGTTGGTACTACGGCAACTGTTGTTAATGAAAGCCCCATCACTGCGGCTAATACCAAAGATTTAATTTTCTTATTCATATTTGATCCTCTCATTGTCTCTCAAAATAAGCGTATTCTATTCTCTCGTTATCTCTCAAAATAAAGGCAGCCCTACGAAACACGAAAATCTCCAATTATTGGACTCACCCGTCAACTCAATGACTGCCTTATCATCTTTAAAGCATAAACCTCTAATTATTGGACTCACCAACAAGCTCAATAGCTACCTTACCATCTTTAGAAACAGCGCCACCATGAGTGTACCCAACCACATCAAATCCAGCTGCTGCACATTGGCGAGCTATGCTTTCATAATTGTCATTCTTACCACGCGTACACGTTGAAAGATGAATGGTAGTGACACCATTTTTCTTGAAAGAAGCCAATTTCTTCTCCAAATCGCCACCGCTATGGGTAAAACCAACTAACTCAGTATCCTCATCCGCATAACGCTCAAAAGAATCCACTTTATTCATATATGCCTTAAGACAACCACCACAAGAACAACGTTGCATCGTATCCTCGTTCAAAAGAACTGCAATCTTCTTAGACATAAAACCTCCTTAGGTAACATACATAATATTATGCATATTATATCATATCAAATTGATAAAAATTATGAATACGGAAAATATAGAATATAAAAAAGACACACCCTAAGGTGTGCCTTTTAGCTTAATCAGCGACTTCCTATCCTCCCAGGCCGTCTCCAGCCAAGTACTTTCGGCGTTTA
>JAIITD010000137.1 GCA_022737715.1 Veillonella sp. | reverse complement strand
TCTGTAGTTAACATTAATGTTACCTCCTAAAAAATAAATAATCCCGATAAGCTTAAGTAACCGTTGGAGATTCGAATACTTCGCTTACGATATGTCTTATGACTTAGTTAAGTATACAGTATAATCCCCATAGTGTAAAGGTTTTCATGAAAAAAGAGAGGATATTATCCCCTCTTTTTGTAGACTTTGTATAATTCGATTACTTATTTGGAACCAAGCATCATACGGTCACTTAACGCACCTTCACCAGCTACTTCAAATTTTTGTAACAAATCAGCAACTGTTAATTTTTTCTTTTCTTCCCCTTTTACATCATAGATGATACGACCAGCGTCCATCATGATAAGGCGATTACCAAAGCGCAATGCGTCGCGCATGTTGTGAGTAATCATAAGGGTTGTTAAGTTATGTTCAGCAACGAGCTTATCTGTCAATTGCAATACATTTTCAGCCGTCTTAGGATCAAGAGCTGCTGTATGTTCGTCTAACAATAAAAGCTCTGGACGAAGCATAGTGGCCATCAATAATGTGATAGATTGACGTTGACCACCAGATAGTAGACCCATGCGAGCAGATAAACGATCTTCAAGACCTAAGCCTAACAAAGCAAGGCGTTCTTTAAAGAATGCTTGCTCACTATCTTTGAAAGCCCATTTAAGACCTAAGTTTTTACCACGGCGCATAGCAAGAATCAAGTTTTCTTCGATTTGCATGTTGCCGGCTGTACCAACCATAGGGTCTTGGAATACACGGCCAATGTATTTAGCACGTTTGTATTCTGGCATTTTTGTTACATCAATATTATTGATGGTAATGCTGCCTTCATCGACAGGAAATACACCTGCGATGGAGTTTAGCAATGTACTTTTACCAGCACCATTACCACCGATTACGGTACAGAAATCGCCTTCTTCTAAGCGAAGGTCGATACCTTGTAGTGCAGTTTTTTCATTAATTGTGCCCTTAAAGAAGGTCTTTACCATATTTTTTACTTCTAACATAGTGTCCTCCTTAGCGAGCTAACCATTTGGCTTTCAAAGTAGGCAATGAAAGCGCGATGGCAACGAGAATAGCTGTGAATAATTTCAAATCGTTTGGCGGCATACCCATGTAGAGTACGGCAGCGATAACGATACGATATACGATAGAACCGAGTACTACGGCAACGAGGCTACGTACGAAGGATTTTGTACCGAACACAACCTCACCGATGATAACGGATGCCAAGCCGATTACGATGGTACCGATACCCATACCTACGTCGGCAAAGCCTTGGAATTGACCGATAAGCGCACCGGACATACCAACGAAACCATTGGAAATCAATAGACCTAGAACGATCATATTGTCTGTGTTCACGCCTTGGGCGCGAATCATTTGAGGGTTAACACCTGTTGCGCGTAATGCAGTACCAATTTCAGTACCGAAGAACCAGAATAGTAATAAACATACAACAACAGCTACGATAACACCAACAATGGCTGCAGACCACATATTTGGTGTATGAAGCACGCTACCAATAATTGAATAAATTGTATCCATGCGAAGTAAGGATACGTTTGCTTTCCCCATGATATGAAGGTTAATGGAGTACAAAGCAATCATCGTCAAGATACCAGCTAACAATGCAGGAATCTTTAATTTTGTATGAATCCAACCTGTAACGGCACCGGCAGCCATGCCACCTACGCCAGCAATCAAGATAGAAAGAATTGGATTCATACCAGTTGTAATCAAAATGGCGGAAATGGCCGCCCCCATTGGGAATGTCCCTTCAACAGTCAAGTCGGCCACATCAAGAACGCGGAATGTAATGAATACACCGACCGCCAACAAAGACCACAAAAGGCCTGTCGTTATGGTGCCTACCACTAAATCTAACATCAAAATCTCCTCTTTTATTTCATATCTTTACGAAGTGCTTCAGGAATTGTGATACCCAATTTCTTAGCGCGTTCTTCGTTGACAGTCAATTTAATATCTTTTTGTGTTTCGATGGCCATGTCGCTAACTTTTGCTTCGCCGGAAAGAACTTTAGCTGCCATCAAACCTGTTTGATAACCCAATTTATAGTAATCTACAGAATATGTTGCTACACCACCAGTCATTGTCATGCCTTCGTCAGCTGCAAATACTGGAATTTTAGCAGCATCTGTAATTTGTGCTAAGTTAGCCATAGCAGATGCTAATACATTATCTGTTGGTGTATAAATAGCTTGTACATCTTGATTTACAAGATTTGTTGCTGCTTGTTGGATATCGTTTACGTTAGAAACTGTAGCTTCTACAACAGTAATACCTTTTGTAGCGGCATAAGCTTTCATTTTTTCAACTTGTAATTGGGAGTTGATTTCAGAAGATGTGTAAATCGCACCAATGCGTTTTACATTTGGTACTAATGCGATGATAAGATCTACCTCTTTTTCAACAGGTGTCATATCGGATGTACCAGTTACATTGCCACCAGGATGTTCATTGGATTGAACGAGTTTAGCGGTTACATAGTCTGTAATAGCTGTACCCATAATTGGAATATCATGAGATGCGTTTGCCATCGTTTGAGCTGCTGGCGTTGCAATCGCTAGTACTAAATCTTTTTTATCAGATACAAAACGTTGAGCAATACTATTCAAATTAGATTGGTCAGCTTGTGCATTTTGTTGGTCGATTTTAATATTTTCCCCATCTTTAAAGCCTTTGGATGCAAGACCATCTACAAAGCCTTTATTAGCAGCATCAAGGGATGGATGTTCTACTAATTGAATAACACCGATTTTCTTTTGGTCACCAGTAGTAGTATTAGAACCACAACCAGCTACCATTGCCATAACAGTGATGGCACTAAGTGCCACTGCAATACCTTTTTTCCAGTTCATGTGTAACTCCTTACCAGTAAAGTACTAAATCATAGTTGCTTTGTTCATCAAATCCTCTGGTAAGGTGATGCCCAATTTTTGTAATTTATCTTTATTCACAACTAATTTAAATTCTTTTTGCATTTCGATAGGCATGTCTTCGACTTTAGCTTCACCAGTTAAAACCTTAGCTGCCATCAAGCCAGTTTGGTAACCGAGTTTGTAGTAGTCTACAGACAAGGACATAACCGCTCCGCCTTTTACGTGGTTGTCTTCACCGCCGAATACAGGAATTTTTGCAGGATCTGTAATCGCTACAAGATTGCTCATAGCAGATGCTACCACATTATCTGTTGGTACATAAATGGCATCAACACGTTGAGATACAAGGTTTTGAGCCGCTTGTTGAATATCGTTTACATTGGAAACAGTAACTTCTTCAACTTTAATGCCCTTTGTAGCTGCGTAAGCTTTCATCTTCTCTACTTGAATTTGAGAATTTACTTCGCTAGAGCTATAAATCGTACCAATTGTTTTAGCATTAGGCAATACTTTCAAAATCAAATCAACTTGTTGTTCTACAGGGTTCATATCGGATGTACCGGATACATTACCACCTGGATGTTCATTAGATTTAACAAGTTTAGCAGCTTCGTAATCAGTAATAGCGGTACCCAAGATTGGAATATCATGAGTTGCATTTGCCATAGATTGAGCCGCTGGTGTAGCAATCGCTAAAATCAAATTTTTACGATCAGATACGAAACGCTGTGCAATACTGTTCAAGTTAGATTGGTCAGCTTGAGCGTTTTGTTGGTCAAAGGTAATTTTGTCAGATAAACCCTTTTCCTTAAGTGCATCAACAAAACCTTTATTTGCCGCATCTAATGCCGGATGTTCTACGAGTTGTACAACGCCAACCTTGTATTCACCATTAGATGTAGTTCCATTTGTGCCACAGCCTGTGAAAGCCATCAATGCTGCCGCCGTGAGCGCGAGGGCAATGCCTTTTTTCAAGTTCATGGGGATTTCCTTCCTATATTCGAAATAATAATACTTCTATTATAAACAACTTTGAGCACTACATCAATGTATCAGACTAAAGTATTTTACATTTGTCCTTATGTAGAGCACAAAATATATAGAAGCTTTATCATTTATCAAGTGAAGCTAACATATCTTCTGTTAATTCATTGGCCGCTAGAATGTATTCTTTGAGCGTCCCCTTATCTAGGGCCACCTTCATAACAGGCACTTCAAAGGGATCCAAAATGACACACATTAAAATTTCACCTGTTACATAATACCCAACTACAGCTTCCCCTTCATCTTCATCCAAGGTTTCCCGTTTTACGGTCACACAGTATGGTTTCATGACCTCCATAGCAGCCTTAGCCACCTCTTCGCGCGTAGCGATATACTCTTTTGCCTTTGTTTCAGGAATATCAAAGATATC
>JAIITD010000136.1 GCA_022737715.1 Veillonella sp. | reverse complement strand
TAGTCACCTAGGTGACTATTAGGAACCTTTTTTGCTTGACTTTCATAAATTCATTCAACTTAATATGTTACAATACGATTAAAACTAGTATCGTATGGAGAGATGTATATGCTAAAGCGATTATTATTAAGTTCTATTATATTGAGTTCTATTGGTTTATCTACTCAAGCTATCGACGTAAATATTCCTGGTGCAGACCCAAGTATTGCTTCAAATGCTTATGAAAATTATGTCTTTTCAGATGAATATATAAAATTAGATAAGACTAAGATGGTGAGTGAATCATATGAAGCTAGTAAAGATAAACCCAATATGGTGGATTATAAAAAAGAAAACTCTTTATCGGACCAAGAATTAAAAAAGATTACAGAGAATTATGCTTCCATGTTACTAGGTGTTGTTGAAGGTAAAACAGATGTAATTTTACACACTAAACAGGGAGGGATACATTTAACCACACCATTGGTATTAGATTATAAAATTAAATTAGATAATCCTCATGATTCTACTATATACTCTTGGGATACTAGGTACATACCTTTTTGGGTGAGTGTGGATGAGTATTCATCTGAAATAAGTAGAGAGAACATAGGAAAGCCTAGTGACAATTTTACTGGTTCTGATAGTAGAAAACTTATATTACAAGAACTTTCAAAAAATCAAAAGTCCACTATGGTATTAAAGGAAGCTTCAGTACAGGGGGCGGGTTTTACTTATCCTAGATTAAGAGATTCCTATTGGGAGCAAGCTAGTTTTAAAGAAAAACAGTCGAAAGATATATATTGGAGTAATATGATTCGATTTGCCTATGAAAAGGAACCAGATGTACAATATCGTTTAGGTTTTATTATTGAACCTAAGGCGGATAATCATCCATCTTCAGATATAGCGAATCAATTATTAGTTAATTATGTATTACCATCTATGACTCCATTAGCCGATATGAATGCATATTCTAAGCAGATAATACCAAATGATACTAATGGATTTTCGTATAGGGTATTAAAAGATAGCTCAGTGAGTGATGAAGTATTTGAAGGACATCAAATTAAAGTCTATAATTATAATAATACGATTTTACAGCATGTAGATTATGTTAGCAGACCTACAAGTAATCGTGAGGATCCGTATGGTTATGTTGATGATATACTTTCTTTAGGTCAAGACAGTACAGAGAATTCTAATAATATCAAATCGTATCATTACAACTTAGTTTGGAATGATGGTATTCCAGGGATTTTTCTTGAACAGGAATTTTTTGATGGTAGTGGTCTAATGCTATTCATTACACAAAATGATAAGATTAGATTCATTAATGTTATTGAATATGAAAAATTAGATCAAGGTATAACAAAAGCACAGTTACGTAATATGTTAATCGATGTAAATGTATTACAGACACATAATAAAAACTCTGATGCTATTGACGTATTTAATTTGATTGTAAATAAATAATAGATATTAATAGGGAAAGAAATCACATGAGATTTCTTTCCCTCATAAAATATGATATAATTTATATCAAAGTGAGGCATAAATGGTTTCGACGCCAGACTTCGCTTCTAATAAGAAAAATTGAAGAAACGGTCTGACTTCACAGTCGGGCTTTTTTTCATGCCACGATTAGAAAGCTAGCTTTTAGCTAGAGGTTAAGTAGGAGAGCCCTATGTTGTACGTAGTTATTGCCGTCATCGTTATTGCACTTATTGCAAAATCTAGATCATCGAATGATCAAACAGATAGTGATGCGGATATAGAGAAACAGAATCGCATATTAGACGAAGTTAATCATACATACGGAAATATTGAATCGTATGAACCACAATTAGAACCTTCAGATATAGAGGGGATATATTTTAATGAGTTCCGTGAATATGTTGATGCACAGGGGCATGTGTTGACTCCAGCAGAGGTTGATGAAATCCGGTATAAAGATGACTATAGAGAGGATATCGAGCAGGATTTTCCTTTAAAGTAGCAGAATGTATATATTATTATGATATGGAGTAAACTTTTACTAAACGCAAGAATTTTATGTTGTTTGTATATACTATAAATGGTTATAAATGAAAACACGGAAAGAAATTGTTTGATTCCTTTCCGTGCTTAGATATGATATAATTTATATCAAAGTGAGGCATAAATGGTTTCGACGCCAGACTTCGCTTCTAGTTTTATAAAATTGAAGAAACGGTCTGACTTCTCTGTCGGGCCTTTTTTCATGCCACGATTAGAAAGCTAGCTTTTAGCTAGAGGTCAATCACTTTGCAGCCATGATAATGGTCGCTACAAGTATACCAAAGGAAATCATTAAAGATAGCACTTTGTATGTACTCATATTGATCACCGCCAATCTCTAGAAGATTAGCAAAGACTGGACCCATTTAGAGGCCTCAAGTTCAATATAACGATGTCAAGTGTAAAAGTAAATAGATTAGAGGTTCCTAATAGTCACCTAGGTGACCAATAGGAACCTTTTTTGTTTTTATAAAATTTATTGAATTGTGTTACAATACAGTTAATATTAGTGTGTTATGGAGAGAAATATATGTTAAAACGTTATATTACCTTGCTAAGCTTAGGATTATGTTTAGCAGTACCAGTGCTTTCACAAGCAATTGATACAACACCGATGATACGTGTTACGAATGAGCATAGTGGTCAACATGATGCCGCATTAGATGCTTTCACAGAAACAAAATTCTTCGGACCTTATCAATTTCGCGTATTGAAGGATGCTATTGAAACGAAAGGTGAAACAAAGGATATTGATGGTAGGGTGTTTAGAACCTCTGATGGGGTATTTATGCATGTTAAGGCTAGGTCTATTGATGATACTAGTATGTCCTTAGACAATGAGGTTAAAAATCTTGTTAAAGATAGAACGATTCCTGAACCTACTGTTAAGATGGTATTGCCAATTAAGGATGATGTAATAGAGGTTAATAATGATGGTGTGCGCAGTTTACTAGCTGAATTTATGTATGGCTGGCCATTACATAATAGGACGGACATGGTATTGGTTACTGATTATGAAGGAACTAGGTACTATTATAAATTGCAGTTTTATAGAAATCGATTGCCAAATGGTGTTCGCATTGAGCAATTGCGACAAATGATTATGGATGCGCAATTTAGCTATAAATAACATGAATATATTATGTTCGAGAGAGGATGCATTGTGTTAAAGCATATAGTATTGGCTATGACTATTAGCGTAGCTATCATTATGCCTGCTCAGGCTATAGACATTAATATACCTGGTGCTGATAGGACTGTTCCTGTAAAGGCATATAAGAATTATAATTATACGAATGAAAGTTTAGAAAAAGCGTTATCAGATAAGGAAGAACATGTAGCTAAGAAATTAAAATCTTACCATTATCGAGATTATGAAATTAGTAGACAAGTTCAATATAGTAAGAATAGTTTACGTGCCGTGCTAGCACATAGTACAATCGTTCGTCTACATTCTGATACGGATAGTATGCGATTAGTAATGCCATTTTCAAGCCAGCATGGTATGTATACTCAGAAACAGGATGGGCAGACTTTAGAAATCAATAATCAGAAAATTGATTTTTCTATTATGGCAGATACAACACAGTATTTAAATCAATTGGATAAGAAAAATCGTGATTTACATCGTGATATTAAAAAATTCTCTTATCCATCCATAGGATCTGCTTTGTGGTTTAAGGAAAAGCAGCAATCTAAAGACAATAACGAAATATATACGACAGGTATTCAGTTTAAAAATCCTAAGAATAAGTCAAAATCCTATCGGATGGCATTTACTTATAATGGGGGTGGTTCTGAAGGTGCATTGATTGATCGTCATGTAGAAAATATGATTGCTAATTATATAGTGCCATCCATTCAGCTTTTACCTGATACAGATTCATATTCTGAAAGCAAAGAGTTATACGGATTTGTTTATAAGATGCCTAAAGGTTCACATCAGGAGATTGGATATGATATAAATAAAGATGAAAATCATGTATATAAAACAGTTGGGTACGAACAGTATGTGTATGTTAGTAGCACTATACTTGGTGATGAAAGCATGGCTGCTCAGTATACTAAAATGTTAGAGTTCATGACTAATATTGGTGTAAATTTAGGTGTTAAAGAACCGCAATATGCTATTGTTTGGAATGATGGTATTCCATCAGCTTTAATTGATATATATAATCCAGATGGGGAGTCTTTAATCGTTGTATTTACATATGATGATAAGAATAGAATGCTTACAAATTGGATTGCCTATAATTTAAAAGAAAGCAAACTTAGTCATGATGAAATACGTAATATAGCAGAATCTGTTAAGATAAAAGATAAAGTTTCGCTTACGAATCAAAAGATGCAGCCTTTATCTGAGGCGTTTTTCATAATTTAAAGTTTCTTATTAATAAAATATATAATAAAAAGGTCTATATATTAC
>JAIITD010000135.1 GCA_022737715.1 Veillonella sp. | reverse complement strand
CATATTTCCCACCATTTTTTGTATGAATTTATGTTATACTATACATATATTGTGAATGACTTAGAGGTTAACTTATGAAAATATCTACAAAAGGGCGGTATGCCTTGCGAATCCTAGCGGATATTGCAGAACACGGAACGGAGAAAAATGTACCAATCCGTGAAATCGCAGAACGCCAAGGGTTTTCAGATAAATACTTAGAAGGAATTGTATCTCGTTTATCCGCTGCGGGCCTCGTAAAAAGTGGGCGCGGTAAATACGGTGGATATCGATTGGTTAAAGATCCTTCTGAATATAATATATATGAAATCTTATATGCTGCAGAGGACTCCATTGCTCTCGTATCCTGTTTAGAGGATGACGTAGAACCATGTCCTATGTTTAATGATTGTTTGACTGCTCCACTATGGCAGTATTTACAAGATGAGTTCCGCCATGTTATGGAGCGCGTTTCATTGCAAGATGTAATGGACCACAAGTTTCCCGTGGAATAATTGATAGAGTCGCGTTTTATATGCGACTCTTCTTTATATATAATTATTGTAAAAGCATATTTTTATATGCGTTTATATGTGGAAAGAAGGCGAAAGATGAGTACAATTGCAGATGATACTCGTGGTGGCATGCGAAATGTATGGATTATTACGGCTGCCATGACGGTATTAGCTATATGCTACACCATGATTATTCCTTTTTTGCCTATATATCTCTTGGAATTAGGTGTTCCAAAGGCTGATGTAGCCCTTTGGTCGGGGCTCGTTTTTGGGATTACCTTCCTTATTGCCGGTATTATGGCTCCTATATGGGGCAAGATTGCCGATAATAAAGGGAAAAAACGGATGGCCCTACGGGCAGGCTTTGCTATTGCTTTCTGTTATGTATTGATTGGTTTAGTTACTGACCAGTATCAATTGCTCATGGGGCGAGCCTTGGTTGGCTTTGCCAATGGATTTTATCCAGCAGCGATGACCATGGTATCCCTCAGTGTCGATGAGAAACAGGTAGGCCGAGCACTTGGCATATTCCAGACTGGTCTTATTTTAGGCAATGTCATCGGCCCATTTTTAGGTGGTGCCGTTGAAAGCGTCGTCGGTATGCGCCCCGTATTTTATGTATCAGGTGTGGCCGTATTCATTGCTACCTTGGCGGTATTGTTCTTTGTGAAAGAACCAAAATTACATGCTACAGGTGCTGATGGAAAAGAACAGCCGGCTCAACCTAATAAATCTACATCCTTACGTGAAGACTTTAAAGCAGTTCAGCAGCAGCCTGTGTTAGTACGATTGCTTTGGATTTTCTTCTTCATGCAATGCGTCATCATGATGCTACAACCTATTTTGGCCTTGTATGTAGGGGATATGCAAGGCACCATGGAGGGAGCTGCCATTGTGTCAGGTACTATTCTTAGTATCGGTGGTTTGGCAGGTTCTTTGACGACAAATCTTTGGGTACGCCTTGGCGAACGCCGCGGTTATTTTAAGACCATTTCCTATTGTATGATGGGCAGTGGTATCGTTCTATTGCTTCAAAGCTTACCAGTGGGAATATGGTGGTTTGGTGTGTTACAAGTACTAATCGGTTCATGTATTGTAGGGATTAATCCATCTTTGAGTGCGGCCGTAACCCTCAACACAGATCCAAGCTTTAGAGGTCGTATGTTTGGTATGACGACGACGGCTCAACAATTTGGATCCATGGTAGGCCCTGTATTTGCTAGTATTGTATCAACCTATGTGGGCATATCCTACGTATTTAGCATTACAGGATTATTATTGCTGTATATGGGCTTTCAGTCTCGAAAATTATCTAAAAAACATGAATAGTACTATCGTGAGTTATAGATAGTATTAAATGAATCATTTGTTGCGTATGGGATGCAAAGGAGTTGTTATGGTCCGTATCGGTCAAACTGTACTTGGAGAAAAGGGTACAAAGATATGCGTGCCTATTGTGGGCACGACGATGAAAGAAATTCTAGATGCTACTGCGGTGGCATGCAATACACCTTGTGATGTGGTGGAGCTGCGCATTGACTATTACGAACGAGCTCACTCTATCGATGCGATTATTGAATTATTGATGCTCATAAAGCCTCAGTTAAAAGGTCGTGCACTACTATTTACATGGCGCACGAAGGGTGAAGGTGGCGAGAAATCTATTTCCTCACAAGATTACTTTACAATGTTAGAACGTCTTATCCCAACGGGGCTGGTAGATGCTATTGATATTGAATTATTCTTTGATCAAGATAGAATGCTCAAAACCATAGAATTCGCTAAGGTTCATGGTGTAACAATCGTCATGAGTAATCATGATTTTAATGGTACACCAAGTAGAGATGTCATTGTAAATCGACTCATTCAAATGAAAGAATTTTTAGCGGATGTACCCAAGATAGCCGTTATGCCTCATACAACAGGTGATGTATTAACACTCCTTGAAGCGACGGCCGAGGTGAAATCCTTATATCCATCAGATCCAATTATTACGATGGCCATGGGGGCATTAGGCGTTATTACACGTGCTTCAGGAGCTTTATTTGGCAATGCGATGACCTTTGCTTCTGCAGGCAAAGCATCGGCACCAGGTCAAATCGATGTGCATAAACTAAAACGAATTCTTGATACCATCGACGTAGATGGCGTATTTGACGAACAACAACATAAACGCATAAAAGTACATTAAAAAAGTCGGCGAGAGCCGACTTTTTTATATATTCATACCTTGCGCTAGTATTTTATTAATTATTACAGTTTTATTTTTTATAGAGTATAAGATAATATAATGTTTTGTGACCATTTTTCGGAAGTTTTGCTTATTATATTTTCCGTGATATAAAGGATATCTTTCAGGAAAAATATCAAGCGAGAACGCATTATCAATGATTTCTGACTGATGTTGAAGAATAAGGTTTAAATCTTTTGTTTTTTCTTTTAAAGATAATAGAATATTTCGTAGGTCTTTCTTAGCGATTTTAGATAGTAAAATCTTATGTATCATAAGAGAAGACCTTCTTTCTTTAATTCAGAAATAACATCTTCTAAAGGCGTTACATTACCTTGTTCCATATCTATATATGATAACTCCAGTAGTTGATCGATTTCTTCGTCCGTAAGAAAGTCTGCATTCATAGAGTCACAAGCGATAGGCTTATTTACTGACTTAGGAATTGCTTTTGAAAATTGTATTTGTTTGGAGATTAGTGTAATTAATAATGATATGGTTAACCCCATCTCTTTTAAGATAGCTGTTGTTAGGGTCTTAACTTTAGGATTAATGCGGATATTAAGAATGCCCGTCTTATCGATTTTATCAAAGGAGATTTGTACCTCATTTTCTGTTGTGGTTCCGTATGTAGTTATAGTATCTGAGGCCTTTAATGTAGTTTTGGGTTGTTCATATGTGCCATTCTTATTGAGTGTGCTTGGTGTAGGTGTATCATCTGAAGTTGTTGTTGGTAAAGCAATGGTAAATGGGATACGGCGTTCTTTTATGATTTGACGAAATAGTGCGTCTAGCATTGATGTATAGGATAGACCCTGTGCTTTTAATATGCTAGAAACTTCTTGTTTTAGATCTTCGTTGATGCGGACTTGTAGGTTTACTGTTTTCATAATTCTCTCCTATTATTTTTTGATTGTAACTGTAATAATTTAGTTATATTATTGCTTTTATAGTAAAAAGTATTTAAGTTTCTTGATTCTTCATTGTAATTACATTGTAATTGCAAACAAGGTTTTTTACAAATATATATAATACATAAGACATAAAAAAGCAGTACTTATCCTGGGAATAAATACTGCTTTTAGCACTATATCTATGAAGTTAAGATATGAGTTTTAGTTTTATCTAGAAATACAGATGAATAATTTTTTAGAGTAAATTAGTTTCAAAGTCTTCTAGGATAGCCGCTACTGTTTCTGGTGCATTGCGATGGTGTTCCACGATGGATTGTGCAAAGCTTTCATACATTGGTGTACGAATTTCTTCAAGCTCGCGCAAACGGTCTAGACCACCACTAGAGAGTACGCGGCCGGTGGTAGATAGGTTTTCTACCGGTTGTGTTAATTGGTAGATGCGACCATTTTGGCGTAGGTGTGCGTAGTTTTTAGGTACTGTTACACAGCCACCGCCGGTAGAGATAACAAGGCCTGTTTGGGTACCGAGTTTTGCAATCATTTCCGATTCTTTTTCTCGGAATGCTGGTTCTCCTTGTTCTGTAATGTATGTGGAAATGTCACCGATTTCTTTTTCCAACTCTTGATCTACATCAACCCAGGTGCGACTCATTTCTTCACCAAGCGCTTTGCCTACTGTTGTTTTTCCTACACCAGGCATGCCGATGAGGATGATATTTTCCTTTTCACGTCGCATATCGCGCAAGATTTGCTCGATTTCTTTCGTGCCAAAGCTTCCACCTTGGAACTGGTTAGCCGCCTCAACGCCTTGTGCCACAAGGAATGGTAAGCCATCACAATGAGGAATTTCCATCATTTCTGCTTGTAACAGTAAAAT
>JAIITD010000134.1 GCA_022737715.1 Veillonella sp. | reverse complement strand
GTTGTATCTTTTTCTAATGTACGAACGATGCGTTCATCGTATACTGGTAAACCATCTTCGTCTGTTTGACCGTTCCAGAAAAGATCAAGAATGCTTTCATTTGTATCCCAACCTAATGCACGAACAAGTACAGTAGCTGGTAATTTACGGTTACGGTCGATACGAACCGCCACAACTTCACTAGCATCTGTTTCTAATTCGATCCAAGCACCACGATTTGGGATAACTGTGGATTCATACAAGCGGTTACCCATGGTATCGATTTCTTTACCATAGTAAACGCCAGGGGAACGTACTAATTGAGATACGATAACACGTTCTGCACCATTGATAATGAAAGTGCCTGTATCCGTCATCAATGGGAAATCACCCATGAATACTTCTTGTTCTTTAATGTCCATATTTTCAGGATCATTATTAACTAACCGGATATTTACACGAAGTGGTGCTGCGTATGTAGCATCACGATTTTTGCACTCATTAATATCATACTTAGGCTCACCTAAGCTAAAACCTTCAAAAGAAAGTACTAAATTACCTGAATTGTCTTTAATCGGAGAAATATCGTTGAAAATATTTTGTAAACCGCTCTCCAAGAACCATTCGTACGATTTACGCTGAATGTCCAACAAATGCGGCATCTTAATAACTTCGTTAATTTTTGCATATGTATAACGAGTCCGTTTGCCTACCTGTTCAGGTTTGAACATATGTGCTTTCCCTCCTTCAAATACACTGGTCCACCATATTTCTATAACGGCATAGAAAAGACATCTTACAGGTCTCAGTTTTCCTGCTTTAATAACGCCAAATAAGCAAGGCCCTTTTTTCATTTAAAAAATAACCTTGCTCTGTTCATTATCCAAGCACAACCTTGGAAGAAAACCCTTAATACGTAAGTTATAGCTTCTACATGGAAAAGTAGAAAATGCTACTTTTGCAATTTATAATTCTATCATCATATAAAAAAGCTGTCAACCAAAAGGCTGACAGCTTTCATATTTTCACGTATTGTTCACATTATATGACAACGTTCATTAATAGGAATTAATTTCCTTTGTGTTTCAACAAATCAGCACCGGCAATACCAGGGCGTGTCATTTCTTTAGGAGAAAGAATATGATTGATTTCATCTTCGGTCAATAAACCTTTTTCTAGGATAATATCGCGAATGGCACGACCAGATGTGTACGCTTCTTTCGCAAGTGCAGATGCGGTTTCATAACCAAGGTGAGGTAACAATGCTGTTACGATACCAACAGAACGGTTCAACCAATACTCACATTGTTCACGATCTACTTCAAGATCTACGAGCAATTTATCTACAAATGTATTAACACCATTTTTGAGGTAGCAAAGATTATTGAACAAATTGTATGCCAATACAGGTTCCATTACGTTCAATTCGAATTGGCCATTTTCTACAGCCAAGGAAATAGTAAGATCGTTACCGATAACTTGATAACATACTTGGTTCAATACTTCGGCGATAACTGGGTTCACCTTACCAGGCATAATGGAAGAACCAGGTTGACGAGCCGGTAATTTCAATTCCCCGATACCACAGCGAGGGCCGGATGCCATCAAGCGGAAATCGTTGGCCATTTTAATCAATACGAGAGCCGTAACTTTCAAACCACTAGAAATATCTGCAAAGATATCTGTATTATTAGTAGCGTCAATCAAGTTATCAGCTGTATAGAATGGCTCACCTACAACTTCACTTAATTCATAAGCTACGTCATGAATGTAATTTGGTTCTGCATTAAGACCTGTACCAACGGCAGTGGCGCCCATATTGATGACATGAGCTCCTTCAACGGCGGATTTAATACGTCTAATACCACGGCGAACGCCCGATGCATAAGCACCCATTTCTTGACCTAATGTAATAGGTACGGCATCTTGTAAATGAGTACGACCCATTTTTAAGATTTCGCTATATTCATCAGCCTTTTTCTCAAGTTCATCAACAAGACGTTGCAACGCCTCAAGTAAAGGTTTAGATTTCAAAATTGCACAGACCTTAATCGCTGTTGGGAACGCATCATTTGTGGATTGTGCCATATTACAATGGTTATTAGGGCTTACGATATCATATGATCCTTTTGGATGCCCCAAAATTTCACAAGCGCGGTTCGCCAACACTTCGTTCATGTTCATATTCACAGAAGTACCTGCACCACCTTGAATTGGATCGACTGGGAATTGATCTGCGAATTCACCGGCAATAACTTCATCTGCAGCTTGAACAATGGCTTTACCAATAGATACATTGAGACGACCTGTTTTCATGTTAGCCAAAGCAGAAGCCTTTTTAACCATAGCCAACGCCTTAATAAAGTCTTGGTCCAAATGTTTACCTGTAATGTGGAAATTTTCTAGCGCACGGATTGTTTGTACACCATAATATAATTCATCAGCAACTTCTAATTCCCCTAGGAAATCATGTTCTTTTCTCATAGCCATCCTTCTTTCCTCTGAATGCTATATGCATTCAAATTACATTGTATAAAATGGTCTTTCTTTTGAGTTTATTATACCATGTATTTTGTATACACAAAAGTCATTTAAGGTATTCCATAAAAACAATATTCTATATAATTTATCTTATCCCATATCTGAACTATGTAAAGTATAGTAAAATATAAGAATATACTATTAACATAAAGGAGTTGTTTAGAATTAACATAAATCATCGAACACGAATCATAGCACTATTTTTAATTACAGTCATAAGCTATGGTTTTTATAATGCCTTCCTACCTATAACAGATCCGGTAGAATCAAACTATGTACTAAGTGCCATAACCATGTTAAATCATAATTCATGGATTTCGCCCATGATTTACGACCACGTATGGTACGACAAACCACCATTAACATATTGGGCTCTTATGATTTGCTATAAATTATTCGGTATATCCGATTTTGTTTCACGCATTCCCAACACATTGATTGCGGGTGCTAGCGTGTCACTCATGTATCATCTGGTATATCGAATAAAACAATCTGTGCCAATCGCTATAACGAGTGCCATCCTCTTGATGAGCACCTTACAATTTTGGTATATATCACATGCAGTTGTAACGGATGGCTTTTTATTCTTCTTTAGTCTTGCCATATTCGGTTATGCTTACCTAGCTTTTACAAAGAACGATTCATCTTCTATGGTGAAAGCCTATATCGCAGCGGCCTTTGCAGTCTTAACGAAAGGACCCATCGGATTATTACTACCCGGTCTTATCTTATTAGTATTCATGGGTTTACGAAAAATGCTACATCCGAACAATGAAGAAACAGGCCTGTTAAAAAATCTAAAGTTAGCCTTTAATCCATTGGGTATCATACTATTTTTCCTAATCGCCAGTCCTTGGTATATTGCAATGTACTCCATTCACGGCCAAGATTTTATCAACGGATTCCTTGGTCTACAAAATGTTGGGCGCGCTCTCGTATCAGAGCATCCTAAATTCGATGTGTGGTACTACTATCTAATAATTACGCCACTTGCCTTATTACCTTGGACACCAGTGGTTGTATATCAACTGCGCAAACTAAACTGGAAGGAATCATTCAACCTACTGGGCGGTATATGGTTTGTTATTATATTACTATTTTATTCTATTGTAGCAACCAAGTATTTAACCTATACACTACCTGCAATTATTCCATGTATCATATGGGGTAGTGAGGCAATTATCAATTTACTGTTTAACCCTAATCTATCTAAATATTGTACTTATTTAGTAACACTACCATTTGGCATATATACATGCATTCTAGGTATTGGCGTAGCCGTCAGTGCTAGCGACTATATCTTAGATTATATAATTATAGTTAGCATAGGCGCTCTGATTTTTAAAATAGCTAGACATTACATACGATCATATTCACAACTTACATTGTTATTTTTACTTCCAATACTAGCCCTATACTCGGCCACTACCATTTCTGTGACACCCATATTAACAAGTCAATCCGGCATTCAGTTTACATCGTATATAGAAAATACAAATCAACCTGTTTTCGTATACGGTGGGTATTATACATCCGTCGTGTATTATACAGAACATATACCAACACAAGTATATTTAAATAAAACCGACGATGAACGATGGGCTAAGGCTAGAAATATTATGCCTACCATCACGAAAGATGAGTTTTTAGATCAGCTTCCAAAAGAATCAAATGCTATCGTCATCGTACCTAATCGAAATATAAAAGACTTCGAAAGTTCAGCTGCAGCTGTCATAACAAAACCATTGGGCAAAACTAATGGTGCTACAGTATATAAAGTACAAAATAGTATTTCGTTTTAATCAAGCGTGTCCTTCTGGGCACGCTTTTTAATATCAATTTTATACAGAGTCGTTTCACAGTAATGAAAGCGCAAAAAAGGCGTACCCAAAGGTACGCCTTTTACTATGGCTAGAATTATTTCAATTCTACAGTTGCGCCAGCTTCTTCCAATTGAGCTTTCAAAGCTTCAGCTGCTTCAGTAGCTACGCCTTCTTTTACAGGTGCAGGAG
>JAIITD010000133.1 GCA_022737715.1 Veillonella sp. | reverse complement strand
AACTAAAAAAGCTCAATATGACCAATTCGGCCACGACGCCTTCAAACAAGGAGGCGGCGCTGGCGCCGGTGGTTTCCAAGGTGGCTTTGGCGGTTTCGGCGGTCAAGCTGGTGGCTTCAGTGATATCTTTGGTGATTTCTTTGGTGGCATGTTTGGTGGTGGACACCAACAACATGGCCCTCAAAAAGGCAATGATCTTCGTGAAGACATTGATATATCATTTGAGGATGCTGCCTTTGGTAAGTCCATGGCAATTAATATTCAACGTCATGAAGAATGTGATCATTGTCATGGTACTGGCGGTGAACCAGGATCTAAGGTTGATACCTGCCCTAACTGTCATGGCTCTGGTCAAGAGGTTGTTATTCAAAATACACCATTTGGTCGTATGCAATCAGCCCGTACTTGTTCTCGTTGCCATGGTTCTGGTAAGGTTATCGAAAAACCATGTTCTAAATGTCGCGGATCCGGTGAAGTCTTAGTAAAACGTAAAATTGATATTAAGATTCCAGCTGGTGTAGATAACGGATCTCGTCTACGCGTTTCAAATGAAGGCGAACCTGGTATATTAGGTGGTCCAAAAGGCGACTTGTATGTTTATATTTACGTACGCCCTCATAAAGAATTTGAACGTAATGGCAATGATGTTATCAGTCGTGTTACTATCAGCTTTGCACAAGCTGCATTAGGTGCGACTATACAAGTGAATACCTTAGATGGTAAAGTAGAGTTGAAGATCCCAGAAGGCACTCAAACTGGAACTGCATTCAGACTCAAGGGCAAAGGTATTCCTTATTTACGCAATCCAAAACAACGAGGTGATCAACACGTAGTTGTTACTGTTCAAACACCTAAAAAATTAACTGAAACACAACGTGAATTATTACTTCGCTTTGCAAAAGAAGGCAATGAAGATGTGAATAACTTACAAGTTAGTAAAAGTTTATTCGAGAAAATCAAGGATTGTTTAACTAAATGAACAGCTCTGATGCGTGAATGGTTTGTTCCTACGCATCAATAGTAAAGGAGCATTTATGCAATGGATAGAAATATCTATTGTCTGCGAAAGAGTAGCCACCGATGAGGTGACTACTCTTTTTGACGATTATGCAGACAATGGAATTATAGAAGAAGACGTAGATAATCAACCGAATTTAGTACAATTAACTCTTTATGCTGATGCATCATTAGATCCTAACACGATTAAGTCTGATATAGAGCAGCGCCTTAATAAAGCTAATATCGATATTACATCCATAGATATACATATGTTAGATGAATCCACTTGGCTTAATTCTTGGCAACAGTATATAGAACCTACAGAAATACTGCCTAATTTAATAATTAAACCTGCATGGCAAGATTATGATAATGATCATAATAAGTCCATTATAGAAATAGATTCAGATATTTCTTTTGGTACTGGTTCACATGAAACTACGAGAACTTGTGCAGAACTTTTACAGGCCTATAGCGAATCTATGAATTTAGATTCTGTTACTTGTTTAGACATAGGAACGGGTACAGGCATTCTGTTGTTAGTTGCCGCTCATTTGGGCATAAAACATCTTGTAGGCATCGATATAGAAGAATATGCAGCTAAACAGGCAAGAATTAATTGTGATAATAATCATGTCGTAGCTGATATAATTTGTGGTAATTTGGATACTGATTTTAAAGGTACGGCTCAGTTGATTTTAGCGAATTTAACAGTAGATCCTTTAAAAATTCTATTGCCTCAAATTGGTAAAAAACTTGATGATAAAGGTATTCTTATCATCAGTGGTATTATTGATGACCGGTATGAAGAGATTATGCCTTATATCGATAAAGATTGGCATATTATTGAGGAGCGCATTGCTGGACCTTGGCATACATTTGCGCTGGAAAAACGATGAAAAAGATATTTATTCCCACACCATTAGATGAAACCATTGTATTACCTAAAGATGTGACCCATCATATATTACATGTATTTCGTCATAATATAGATAAACCAATTACTGTCACAGGTAGCGATAATCGTTGTGGTATCTATCGAATCAATAATGAAATAAACGGACTAGCAGAAGCTAGTCTCATAGAATATATTGATACGCCTACATCTATACATAGAACTATATTAGTACAATCATATTTAAAAGGCGAAAAATTAGAGTGGGTTTTACAAAAAGCAACAGAGCTTAATATCGATACAGTATATCTTGTATCCACATCAAATTGTGTGGCTAAGTACGATGCTAAAAAATTACAGTCAAAATTTAGTCGCTGGGAAAAGATTATGTTGGAAGCCTCTCAACAATGTGGGCGCACACAGTTACCAACGCTCGTCGTGGGGGAGACTCTTTCCAATGTATTAGACATCGAATCTGAATCTTTAAAATTGGTTGCCTATGAAAATGAAGAGGGCTATACCATTAAAGATGCTTTAAAGTCTATTAATATTGATTCTACAAATACAGATATATTAATATGTATTGGCCCTGAAGGGGGCTTTCAAGAGAAAGAAATCAATGATATCATAGAATATGGTGGTCAATCAGTTACGTTAGGCCATACTATATTACGTGCCGAAACGGCTGCTATTGCTGCATTATCGATGATTCATTATGAATTAGAACTATAAAATACTATATACATATGCTATATGGTATATACATAAAGAAATGGGAGGTGCAATGAAAACCGTTGCCTTTACAACTCTGGGATGTCGTGTCAATCAATATGATACGGATGCTATGAAGGGGTTATTTTTACAACATGATTATGAGGCTGTTGATTTTGATTCTAAGGCTGATATTTACGTTATTAATACATGTTCTGTTACGAACATGGGAGAGAAAAAGTCTCGCCAATTAATTCGTAAAGCTAAACGTCAAAATCAAGATGCTTATGTTATCGTGACAGGTTGTTATGCACAACTTGATCCTGATGCAATTGCTGCCATTGATGGTGTTAATCTTGTGATTGGCACCAACAATCGTTCAAAAATTGTTGAACTAGTTGAACAACTGGAAACAACAGAACGCCAAATTAATGCTGTTCGCGATATCATGAAAGAGTCTAATTTTGAAGAGATGCCATTGTTCGGTAATGAATCTGATAAATCGAGAGCTTTCATGAAAATTCAAGAAGGTTGTAATAATTATTGTGCATTTTGTATCATTCCTTATACGCGTGGAAAACTAAAGTCCCGTAAAGTGGATGATATTGTAAATGAAGCGAAACGTTTAGTAGAACATGGATTTCATGAAATCGTTTTAACCGGGATTCATCTTGGAAACTATGGCGTTGAACTACCAGGAAGACCAACGCTTGCCGATGTGGTGAAAGCTCTCTTAGAAATTCCAAACTTACATCGCATACGTTTTGGATCTATTGAGTCTGTTGAAGTATCGGAAGAACTTATTGAATTAATGGCTACCGATAAGCGTGTATGCCCACATTTACATTTACCTCTACAAGCAGGGTCAGATCATGTTCTAACATTGATGAAACGTCATTATACGCTTCAAGAATATAAAGATTTGATTAAGAATTTAAGAAATCGCATTCCGGACTTATCAATTACTACCGATATCATTGCTGGATTCCCACAAGAAACGGATGAAGACTTTGATGAAACGATGAATACGGTTAAAGAAATAGGCTTTACTCATATTCATGCCTTTCCGTATTCAATCCGTGAAGGTACGCCAGCTGCGACCATGCCAAATCAAGTACCCGAAGCCGTTAAGAAAGCTCGCGTAGCATTATTAAATGATCTAAGCGAAAAAGGTCTACATGCATATGCAACATCTCGTATAGGTAAACCGGGAGAAATTCTTATTGAAAAAGAAGAAAATGGATACTATATAGGCTTAACAAATGAATATATACATGGTAGAGTTAAGTCAGATGGACAGCATGCTATAGGTGATCTTATTGGTGGTACTGTAGTTGCTGTTGATAAAGATTTTGTAATCATTGAATAAGATAGAGGAGGTCCCCATGAGCGACTGCATTTTTTGTAAAATTATTAATGGCGAAATTCCATCAAAAAAAGTATTAGAAAACGATAAATTTTATGCCTTTTATGATATTGAACCTGTAAAAAAAGTTCATGTACTCATTGTTCCTAAAAATCATGTTGCTAATATTGCACACATTACAGAGAAGAATGAAGACTATGTTGAAGGTCTATTACCATTTGTTCGTGATGTAGCAAAAGAACTTGGTATTTCTAAGGATGGCTATCGATTGATTTTTAATACTGGCGCAAAAGCTGGTCAAAGTGTATTCCACATGCATGCGCATCTATTAGGTGGCGAAGAAATGGGTTGGCCTGAAGCGTAATAGCTTGTAATAGGAAAATTATTAATTTTTCAGTAGTAAGACATCAAAAATATTGATTTGTAATAAAATTCCTATAAAATATAGCGGTATATATTGACAGAACCTAGTGTTCTACATATAATATGTATATGTGCGTAAATAAAATTATCAGCACTTCCCTGAGATTAATTTTGGAGGGAGGGATATAGATGTCTGAAAT
>JAIITD010000132.1 GCA_022737715.1 Veillonella sp. | reverse complement strand
GTAGGCGCTTGCATTGCAATTGGACTCTTCGCAGTAGATAAGTTTGGTAAAAATTCTGGGTAGAATGTTTCAGCAAATTTTACCCAAGCAGGACAGCAAGATGTGAATTGAGGCAATTCACCACTGCCATTAAGGACACGTTCAACCAACTCAGATGCTTCTTCCATGATAGTCATATCCGCACCAAAGTTTGTATCAAGTACATAGTCGCCGCCAAGTTTACGAAGAGCTGCAACCATTTTGCCTTCTACGAAAGTACCTGCATCCATACCAAACTCTTCGCCTAAACCAACGCGCACAGCTGGTGCTGTTTGGAATACAACGATTTTGTTAGGATCTGCAATAGCAGCCTTAACTTCATCGATTTCAGAACGTTCATTAATGGAATCGAATGGACAAATAGATGCACATTGACCGCAATGGATACAAATTGGATGATCTCCATTAGTTGTCAAATCGTAATAGTCGAATACGCCCATATCAACAGCGCAGGCTTTACGGCATAAAGAACAGTTTTTACATTTAGATAAATCTTGCACAATGGCAATATTGCCTTCTTCAATAGGCACACGACGATCTAAAAATTGGTACTTACTCATGTTTCCTCCTACTTAGGTAACGTTGTTATCGTTAATCGATGAAATTATACTACAAAATGTGATTTTTATCAATGATTCTGAAAGTAATTCCTATGCATATCAGATATTAAAAAATCGCATAAAATAAAGATTTATAGACGTTCTTCTAATTCCATCCATCGTTCAGTCAATGTATCGATTTGAGATTGTGTCTCTTCTCGTTCAGCCATGAGGGTCTGCATTTTTTCATAGTCCGTACCGGCTTGGCTAATCATAACATCCAACCCTTTAACAAGATGTTCTAGTTTTGGCAATTCCTCCATAATCGATGCATATTCTGCCTCTTCAGCCTTATTAAGGCCTTTCTTTACAGGACTTTGTGTGCGACTTGATTCAGTACTAGAGGATGTACCAATTATCTCCGTAGAATCAGAGGATGCTTCTGTGCTATGCGTATTAGAGCTCTGTTGTTCAGGTACATAGAACGGTGAATAATTACTTTCACCCATCTCAGCCTTATAATCAGAATAGGATCCATGTACGATATCGATGTGACCATTGCCTGTAAATACAAATAATTTATCTACCACGCGGTCTAGGAAATACCGATCATGGCACACGGTTATGATGACACCACTGAAAGAATCGAGAAAATCCTCTAGCACCTCAAGTGTAGGGATATCCAAATCATTAGTCGGTTCATCCAAGAGAAGTACATTCGGCGCACTCATAAGCAATTTTAAGAGGTACAATCTACGACGCTCACCACCGGATAATTTGCGAATAGGCACACCATGTAATTCAGGAGTAAATAAAAAGCGTTCCAAAATTTGACCTGCACTTAACGTTGTACCATCACCGAGCGACATATACGAATGGTCTTCTTTTATATAGTCAAGAACACGCATGTTTTCATCAAATTCAGGCAATTCCTGTTTAAAGTGTGCAATCCGGACAGTCTCACCTTTTCCAATGGTTCCTGACACTGGTTCATAGGTGCCATCGAGGATTTTCATAAATGTTGATTTACCAACACCATTGGGTCCTACAATACCGATGCGGTCATGACGCACTACATGATAGGTAAAATCATCAACCATAGGCCGTCCATCAAAATCAAAGGTTAAATGTTCAATATCAAAGATGGTCTTGCCCAATCGAGTCTTTAAAGCAATCGGATCCATTTGATCAGGACGTCTAGTTTTCTCCATATTTTTAAGCGTTTCATACCGTTGTAAACGGGCCTTTTGTTTTGTACTGCGAGCTTGGGCACCACGGCGTACCCATTCGATTTCCCGCTTTAAAAATTGACGGCGTTTCTCCTCGGTTGCAGCTTGACGTGCCTCACGATCTGCTTTCAATTCAATAAATTTCTCATAATTTCCTTCGTATTCATACATATGGCGATTGGATAATTCCAAAATACCATTACATACAGAATCTAAGAAATATCTATCATGAGTACTAATCAACAAGCCACCTTGCCGATTGCTTAAATACGTTTCGAGCCACTCAATGCTATCCTCATCTAAATGGTTTGTCGGTTCATCCAACAATAGTAAGTCACATGGATATAGCAAAGCTTGCCCTAATGCTAATCGCCGCTTTTGACCACCCGATAATAGGCTAACGGACATATTGACATCGTGAAAGCCCAATTTACTCAAAATGATACGCGCCTCTTGCTCTACTTGCCATCCATCTTGGGTATCCATTTCTTCTAAGCACTGCATATAATGGCGCTCAATACGTTCATCAGATACGCCTTGCTCTTGTATGTAGTGGTAATCACGACTGGCCTTATCAAATCGTTTTACCATTTGTAATCGCGGATGGTCACCATCTAAAATGGCTTCCAATAAGGTATTTCCTTCATCAAAGCTTGGCGTTTGTGCTAAATAATGGATCGTGGCCTTGCCATTGCGCTCAATAGTCCCCTTATCAGACTCCATCTGGCCCGTTAAAATCTTTAAAAAAGTTGATTTACCCGTCCCATTAATCCCAACAAGTCCCAATCGTTTTTGATTTGTAAATGTTATGGATACATCGGTGAATAACAATCGTGTGCCATATGATTTCTCTATATTCTGTAAACTAATTACGTTCATTCCCGTACTCCTCTGTTATCATTATGTTATTTATTATACTACAGATTTTCATTGACAGTCATACACCGCATCAGTAGAATACAGATAGATAACTAGACAGTAATACGACATGATAAGTACATACTATTAGGAGGTTCTCATGGCAACAGATGCAGTATTAGATTTTTATGATGCTCTAGATTTTGAAATTATCGACTTTGATGGTTATGACACACTTTTTGTTGAACTATTAGACGATGGTACCTATGCAACTGTATCCGACGACGATGGTCATATGCCAGATACACTTGATACGCCAATCGTATTCAATGTATATGACGATACCGATTCATTCCAATGGAGTGTAAGCCTTAATGATTCTCATCAATTGCAAGCACTACTCGAAGAACATACTTCAACAGAAGATTTCTTAAATGCATTACAACAGATTCGTACAGAAAACATTGAAAACTATCAATAAATTCGCAGGCGAATAAAAAAGGTCATCCCCAAGCTAATGGTTACCTAATCCATACTATGTGGTAGGTAAATTAGTTTTTGGGATGACCTTTTTATTTATAATGTTTCTAACTCGCACTTAGTAGAAAGTGCATCTGTTTTTGTATCGAGAATATGAATGAGTTCGTTTACGATATTGGCAGCACCATCTACATGCCAAGCACGTGCTTGTTCAGACATTTGTTGTAACCGTGGCGGATTAATTAATAACGCAGCCACTACGTCCTCTAGATTATGTATATCTCTCGCCCAACGCGCACAACCTCGCTCCTCTAATAGCTCCGCATTAGCCTCTTCTTGACCAGGGATAGCATTAAAGAATACCATAGGTAGACCAATGGTAACAGCCTCCATACAGGTCAACGCACCAGGTTTTGTGACGAGCATGGTCGCTGAGTGCATTAACTCAGAAATATTAGATGTATATCCATATACGGTGGTTTTCGTTTTCATCCGTACACTAAGATTTACCAAAGACTCATAGAGTGATGTATTCTGCCCCGCTACGACAGTAATCTCATCGATACCATTGACCGCATCTAAGTGCTGTAGTGCAATCTCTAATGAACCTAAGCCTAATCCGCCGCCCATAACGAGAACCTTAACAGGTGATTTCATCTCATAATGAACAATGGCGTCCTTAAAGAATGATCTCCGCACCGGAATACCGGATACATGGATTTTATCCCGCTCAATACCGACGGCGGTCATTTCTCCTACCATGTCCTCTGTAGCGACAAAATACGTATCTACTTGCGGATAAATCCAGAATTGATGACTACTAAAATCCGTTAGGATGGCCACTAATGGTACATCAATAAGGCCTTGGCGTTTCAAAATACTGGCGGCCCCACAAGGGAATGGATGCGTGAATACAATCACATCAGGCTTTTCTTGTTGAATCAGTTTCAACATACGGCTCTTTAGAATATAGGATAAAACGGTTTGTAAAATGGTCCCCTTTTTCTCTCCCTTTGATACGCGATAAATCATATCGTATAACATAGGAAATACGTCAATCATCTTAATATAGGTTCCCTTGATAAGATGTTCTACTGACAAAGTTTCCGTATCAAGAAAATCCACATGGCTAATCTCTGCCTGTGGTTCTTTTAATTTCCAATATTCTTCTATCGCCCTTGCGGCCTGCATATGACCTGTCCCAATAGAGGCAGATACAATGAGGACCTTCCGTGATTGTTCTGTAGTCATAATCTATCCTTTCCTTGTGATTATACCACATAAACAAGAAAAAATAACATAGACGAAAAAAGAGACCCTATTGGGTCTCTTTTACATCTTATTCAGATTATTTTTTGCGTTTTTTTGCAGGAGCTGCGTTAACTTGTTCTTTCAAACCTTTACCAGCTTTGAATGCAGG
>JAIITD010000131.1 GCA_022737715.1 Veillonella sp. | reverse complement strand
TCATCAAGTTTCAAGCCACGGCCTTCCATGTTCATAGCCAATTCTTGAATCATTTGTTCTACGCGATCGTTAATCATCACTTCTGGAATGTCTACAGTTGCATTTTTAACAGCTGCTTGAATCAAATCAGCATTGTAAGTGTCGATAGCACGACGGGATGCTTCTTCTTCCATTTTAGCGCGAAGATCGTTTTTCAATTCTTCAATAGTTTCGTAAGAACTTGCTTCTTTTGCGAATTCATCGTTCAATTCAGGCAATTCTTTACGTTTAATATCATGGATATGAGTTTTGAATTCTGCTTCTTTACCAGCCAATTCAGCTACGAAGTAGTCTTCTGGGAATGTTACTTTTACAGTTACATCATCACCAGCTTTTGCGCCGATCAATTGATCTTCAAAACCTGGGATGAAGCTACCGGAACCAATTTGTAATGGGTAGGATTTACCTTCGCCACCATCAAATGGTTTACCGTCAACAGAACCAGCGAAGTCGATTACTGCGAAGTCGTCTTTTTGAATTGTAGCGCCTTCTTCAGCAACAACCATTTTAGCTTGTTGTTCACGGATGTTGTTCAATTGTTCTTCGATTTGTTCATCAGTTACAGTAGCGTCTTGTTTTTTAGCTTCTAAGCCTTTGTAATCGCCAAGTTTAACTTCTGGGCGTTTTGTTACAGTTACTTTGAAGATTAAATCTTTACCTTCTTCGAATTGTACGCGTTCTGTTTCTGGATCAGATACAGGAACGATATCGTTTTCACGAAGAGCAGCACTATAGTTTTGGCTAGCCAATACGTCAAATGCTTCTTCCAAGATAGCTTCTTTACCAAAGTTCATTTCCAATACACGGCGAGGTGCATGGCCTTTACGGAAGCCAGGAATGTTTACTTGATTTGCAATGCGTTTTACCGCTTGTTTGATACCTTTGTCTACTTCTGCTGCAGGTACTTCGATAGTTAAAGTTACTACGTGTTGATCAACAGGATTTACAGTTGCTTTCATTAAAATATGTCCTCCTTGAAGGGCAAACGCCCAAATTTCTGTAGTATATTATGCACTCCTTATAATATCATAAATGAAAATTCAATGCAATTCTTAGCATTATAAGGAAACAGCCACTCATATAGAGTGGCTGTTTAGTATTACATATATGTAAATAATTAGTTATCTTTTGCAATCAATTTGATGATGTCACGGCGAGATAAAATACCTACCAAACGGTACTCTTTATCTACAACAGGAATGTTTTTCAAATGTTGATCAAGCATAACGGATACGATTTCTTCTACATCTTTATCCGGTGTTGTAGTAATAACTTCGCTTGTCATTAATTCATATACGTGGGATGCCAACAATTTTTTGAATTGTGCATTGTATTCGCCAATACCATTGTAATAAATACTAGCACCCAAAACATTTACATAATGAGGTACATGAGGGCGCACCTTTTTATATAGCAAGTCACCTTCTGAAATAATACCTAACAATTTATTTTCTTCATCCACTACAGAAACAGCTGTTAAATTATATTTTACCAATAAGTCTGCTACATCAGAAATTGGAGCATCTTTACCAACTGTAACAGGATATTTATTCATTACGTCTTGGATTTTCATAGGGAATTCCTCCTTCATATAACTTTACTCTTTATTATACTATTCGACCTTAGAGTTGAAAACTCCTTTTTTTCAAAATTTGTATATAAATAATATTTATTAAGTATATCACCAGTGGTATGGTTCATTGCGATTTATCTTGGCACTGCGGTAAATCTGTTCTACCAACAACAATCGAACCATTTGATGAGTAAAGGTCATAGGACTAAAGGATAACTTAAATTTTACAGAACGGCGCAATTCGTCGCTAACGCCAAAGGCACCACCTATGATAAAGGCCATATCACTGATGCCGTCCACCTCTAATTTAGATACCATGGAGGCCAAATCTTCAGAAGACATCGTTTTACCATATACATCTAGCAATACAGTGTATGCCGATTTAGGAACGGCCTTTAACAACCGCTGTCCCTCTTCTACGACTACTTGTTTACGGTCCGCATCACTGGGCTTATCCCCTATTTTACTTTCATTCAATTCAGTAATTGTAACGCCTCCATAGGGGCGCATACGTTTCACAAATTCGGCCACACCTTCACGAAGGTAAGCCTCTTTTAATTTACCAATACAGATTACATGAAACTTCATACAAGATGTACCTCTAATTTTTATGAACAGACTGCATGGATACTATTTCGTTAGGTTGGCCATGCTGTAATTTCATTTCCGGTCCAATTTTTACGCCTCCATCGACGAGCATTTGACCAATCGTCTGCGTTACGAGGACAGGGTTATTATTGTTTTCAGAGCGATGTGCCAAAATAACCTGCATAAAATCAGGCCGTTTCATCATGAGCAAAGCCTGTGCAGCCATTTCGTTACTCAAATGGCCTTCATCACTGGCTACGCGTTGCTTTAAAAATGGTTGATACGGACCGAAGCGCAACATCTGAGGATCATAATTAGCCTCTAAGACTAGTAATGTGCTGTCATCTAATCGATGCAATATAGTATCCGTGATCACACCTGTATCGGTGACAACTGTTGCCTTGTCTTTACCAGAAAACACATTGATGCCTATAGGATCTGCCGCATCATGACTAACACCAAAGGACTCCACCGTAAGATTACCAAGCTCCAAACTACCCTTAGTCAATTCCACCAGTTGATGTTTCGGAACGATTAACTTATCTTGGATTTCACGCCACGTGCCTTGCTTAGTATATACAGGAATATCAAAACGCTTTAATAGTTGTTGTAGCCCCGCAATATGGTCGGTATGCTCGTGGCTAATAAATATTCCCTCAACCTGGCTCATATCGATATGTAATTCTTTCAGTCCATTAACGATGCGCCGGCAACTAATGCCCACATCATGTAATATAACAGAATTTCCTTTTTTTATAACTGTACAATTACCCTTGCTGCCACTGGCAAGAACATGGACCTCTAAAGGTGAGGTTTCACTCATTAAACTACTCCATATAATTAATTATTTCTATTGGTGAAAGTCTTTCTACCATCGTACGATTGCGTTAGTGAAAGTCCAGCTTTCACAACTATTATTATTTCAATTGTGATAATTCTTCTAATCGATTAACAAAATATGCCATATTTGACTCAAGATCTGGCCCACGACGGAACATATCGCCCCCAACGAGGAACATCGTATCATTTCCGTACAACTCGACTAATTCTGTAAGGCGCGCATCAGTCACACCGCCACCAGGAGCAGGACAACCTGCTTTCATCAATCCTACAGGATGTTTAATATACGCGGCAATTCGCTTACATTGCTCTTGGGTAAAGGTAAAGCGCCCGCCATAGGATACAAAAACCATCATATCAGCGCCAAATAAGCGAGGCAAGAATCCCAACTGTAAATAATCGGCAATGCCGGATACACCAGGACTCACAAAGCCACCAGAATACGCAGGATGGTGAATGATTGGCAAACGCAATTTTTCATCGGTAGCCAATTTATGTAACCAACCAGATCCCACTAAACCTGTTGCTACCATAAGCGCTGTAGCACCCGCCTCTTTAGCAAAATGAGCGCGTTCTAAAACATCGGTGCCGTCACCGGACACATTGGCTGCATATAGAGCGTGTGTACCATGAGATTCATTCATTTCGCGCACTGCAAAAGCACATCGTCTTACGCGCTCCTTAAACTGCGAAAAGGATTGATTCGTAATGCCATGATCGTCCTTGATAACATCGACGCCACCGCGCGTATAGGCTGCACACATGCGAGCTAGTTCTTCATTAGGCGTTCCCATAGGTTTAATAACAGCCTGAATCATCGGTCTTGTAGGCGTTTCAACCAATCTACGAATACCGTGCAATCCAAATCGGGGACCTTTGAATACGTCAAATAATGTAGGACATAGTTCTATGTCTACCACCCAAATATGAGGTTGTAACGATGAGTTGCCAAATACGACATTTAAAAATTGCGTTGCTTCTAATGCGGTCGTATCTACATGATATGAAATGCGAGCTAAATAGTAGCGAGAAGCATCAATCACTACATTAGGCATCACGCCCACAGTAGCATATTTGGAATCTGGCGCCATCGGTTCGAGAGATTCCAATCGACCTGTAATTGTATTTTTAATATATGAATCAGTTACAAATTCATAAGGGAATTCAATCGTTTGTTCTACTTGAACAGCCCAAGCAATAGACTTTGCTTCTTCATATGTGCTGGCTTCAATTCGATAGGTAACTATAAATCGCTCGTCCTTCATAATGCGTCTCCTTTGCAATAACATTATTTAATTATATACCAAAGCAGTACACCTTTCCATAAATAGATACAAAAAAGACTATAGCGATGTCACATCCATCGCTATAGCCTTTATATAATATGAAGTTGTTATGCGTTAGCTAATGTTTTACCCAATTCTTGGCATTGTGCATTGCCGTCATCATCTGGTTCACCCAAGATTGCAACACCGTCAGCTACCAATTCGCCGCCAGCATCTTTAATGCGAGTGCCCCAGTCTTCTAACCAAGTGCC
>JAIITD010000130.1 GCA_022737715.1 Veillonella sp. | reverse complement strand
TGGGTATCTGGTTCCTTTGGTTCTCACGTATCTTGCTTGTACCCAATGAGTATTCTTAATGGCGAAGGTGCTCATGCTGAGTTTACAGGCGTAACATTTGCCGGTGAAGGTCAATTCCTTGATACTGGTTGTAAGGTGGTTCACAATGCACCATATACAACAAGTAATGTAAACTCTAAATCTATCTCCAAATCCGGTGGCGCTGCTATTTATCGTGGCCTTTTGAAAATTGGTCCTAATGCAGAACATGCAAAAGCAACTGTATCCTGTGAATCTTTGATGTTGGATGAAATTTCTCAATCCGATACAATTCCAGCTATTATTGTTGAAAATGATAATGTTGATTTAGGTCATGAAGCTAAAATTGGTCGTATTTCCGATGAAGCTATTTTCTACCTTATGACGCGTGGTATTAGTGAAGAAGAAGCTCGTGCAATGCTTGTTCGTGGTTTCGTAGAACCAATCTCTAAAGAATTGCCATTGGAATACGCCGTAGAAATGAATAATCTAATCAATCTTGAATTAGAAGGTTCAATCGGTTAAGGAGGTACTATGAGCGAATTACTATTTAATGAACTCCCTAGACCTACCTTTAGATGGTTGCGTGTTAACCATACTCCAGCAAGTCTTTGGGGAGAATCAGACAAAACTACATCTGTATTGGTAAAAGGTAATGATGCCATTATAAGCCCATTGCCAACTGGTGCAGATTTGATGAATACAAACTATAAAGGTGCTAATGGTGAGGCTGTAGCTAAGCTTGTAAGCGAAGCTGAAGGCTATCGTATCCATGTGCCTGCTAAGGCAAAAGAAGTGGTAGGGATTCGCATTGATGCGAGTGCACGTATTGCCGGTCGTTTCCAATTTATCGTTGAAGAAGGCGCTGACGTAGAAGTACAATTCTTCTTGGATGGTGGTACAAAAGAGGCGACTAATATTCAATACCTTAACGAATACGATGTAAAATCTAATGCTAAGGTGGTCGTTAAAAAAGTAAATCTTTTAGACGAAACAGTACAGCATATCGAACATCGCTATACGAAATTAGAGGATAATGCTGATGTGGAATACATCAATGTAGAAATTGGTGGCAAAGAAAACTTCCTAAACTATGAACATGATTTACAAGGTGAATCTAGTAAAATCGTTCATGACATTGCTTATTTAGGTAATAAGGAACAAAAATTTGATATTGCTATGCTCATGACACATGCTGGTAAAAAATCCTTTAGTGATATTCATACATTAGGTGCCTTAAGCGATACATCTAAAAAATCCTTCCGTGGTACATTGGATTTCCTTCGTGGTGCCGTTGCCTCTGAAGGTGCTGAAGAAGATACATGTTTATTGTTAGATCCTACTGTTAAATCTATTTCTCTACCATTGTTATTGTGTAAAGAAGATAATGTAGTAGGTAATCATGCAGCTAGTGCAGGACAAATTGATCAAAATAAATTGTTCTACCTCATGAGCCGTGGCTTTAGTGAAGTAGAAGCTAAACATATTATTGTAGAATCAATGATTCGACCAATCATCGATCGCATTGGTGATGATGTGATTGAAGAAGCTGCATTGACTGCAGTACGTAATAAGATTTAAGAGGATTGACTATGAGACCTATTACAGAAGCATATAAGGATTTTCCTATTTTACATAAAGAGCATAATGGTCATCGCCTTATCTACTTAGATAGTGGTGCAACAGCGCAAATTCCTCAAATGGTAATGGATCGCCTTACAGACCATATGCTTCACCACAATGGTAATCCACATCGCGGTTCTCATATCCTCGCTATTGAAGCGTCGGAAGCGTATGAAAATGCACGTGACCGCGTTGTTGAGTTTATCAATGCCCGTGAGCGAGAAGAGGTTGTCTTTACCCGTAATAGTACGGAATCGATGAACTTAATCGCTCATAGCTATGGCGCTAATTTTGTAACAAAAGGTGATAAGATTGTCATTACTGTTGCAGAACATCATGCCAATCTTGTTACATGGCAATATGTTGCTAAGAAAACAGGTGCTACATTAGAGTATATGTACCTAGATGAATCGGGCCATTTGAAAGATGGTGAAATCAATAAGATTGATGAAAGTACTAAAATTGTGGCGTTTGCCCATGTGAGCAATGTACTTGGCATGGAATTCCCTGTGAAAGAATTGACTGAAAAAGCTCATTCTGTAGGGGCTATTGTCGTTCTTGACGGAGCTCAGTCTACACCTCATATGAAGGTGGATGTACAAGCCTTGGACTGTGATTTCTTCGTATTCTCTGGCCATAAAATGTGCGCATCCCAAGGTATTGGCGTATTATATGGGAAACGAGAATTACTCGAAAAAATGCCACCATTTTTACTCGGTGGTGATATGATTGAATATGTAAAAGAGCAATCTACTACATTCAATGAATTACCATATAAATTTGAAGCTGGTACACCAAATGCTCATGGTGCTGTAACGTTACATGCAGCTATTGATTATCTCGAATCTTTTGGTATGGATGCTATTGAAGCACATGAAGAAGAATTGGTATCCTATGTATTGCCTAAGATGCTTGAAATTCCTCATGTTCACGTATTGGGATCTCAAAACCCTCGTGAGAAACATGGTGTTATTGCTTTCACAATAGATGATGTACATCCTCATGATGTAGCGACTATCCTTGATTCCAAAGGAATTTGTGTACGCTCTGGACATCATTGTGCACAACCTTTGGGCGCATTCTTTCACGTAGCTGCATCTACACGCCTCAGCATGTATTTATACACGCGCAAAGAAGATTTAGATGCATTCTTAGAAGTATTAAAAACTGTTCGTTCGGTAATGGGCTTTAAAGATTAGGAGACATTCACATGGAAATGGATCAATTGTATACGGAACTTATTTTGGAGCATAACCAAGATAAGCGTAATAAACGTGAGTTAAGTGAATTTACTGCTTCCGAGCATGGTCACAATCCAAGTTGTGGTGATGACTTGACGCTACAAATTGATGTTCAAGATGGCATTATTAAAGATGCAGCTTACACAGGCTCTGGTTGTGCTATCAGCCAAGCTTCAGCGTCTATGATGATCGATATTATCAAAGGTAAGTCTGTAGAAGAAGCATTGCGTTTGGTAGAATTATTCTTGGGTATGATCAAAAAAGAGGTTACCGACGAATCTAAACTTGAAGATTTGGAAGATGCTATGGCCTTACAAAATATTTCTAATATGCCTGCTCGTGTAAAATGTGCTGTATTAGCATGGCATACATTAAAAGAGGCATTAAAGAAATAACTATGAATAAGACCATTATTTTTGACTTGGATGGAACATTAACAGATTCAGAAGAAGGAATTTTAAAGAGTGTCACATATGCACTCGAATCCTTTGGATATGAAATTCCACCTCGTGAAACATTGTTGTTGTTCTTAGGACCTCCACTTGTGGATTCATTTCAAGAGCACTGTGGAATGTCATTGGAAGAAGCAGAAAAAGTATATAAAAAGTTTGGTGAACGCTATGGTACGGTTGGTAAATTTGAAAATCAATTGTATCCTAACATCATCGACCTATTGGATAAGGTTAAAAATGAGCATTATACAGTGGCTTTGGCTACGGCTAAGCCAGAAGTGTATGCTCGTGAGATTTTAGATCATTTCTCTATTACACCATACTTTGATGTCATCGTAGGTGCCAATCACAAGGAAGGATTGGTTCACAAGAAAGAAATTCTTCAAAAGGCCATTGAATTGTGTGGCAATCCATTAACTGATGATACGGGACGTCGTCTCGTATACATGGTAGGGGATAGAAAATACGATGTTGAGTCAGGCAATGAATTAGGTTGTATATCTATAGGTGTTACCTATGGATATGGCACAGAAAAAGAGTTAAATGATGCAAATGCAGAGTACCTATGTGATGATGTAGATGATATTGTCATGACCTTGGACTTAGAGGAAATGCTTGTTCGTAGATAGACTATAAACGTCCATATTAAAAGGCTAGAGATTCGTCTCTAGCCTTTTTGGCGCAGTAAAAAGACCTTGTTCGTATTGAGCAAGGTCTTTTGTTAGATTTTTATGCTATTTTTTTAAGCCACTTTTTTTAGCTAATGATTTGATAACCTTAGCACTTTGTTTTTTGAGTTTGCCCCCAGTTTGTTTTAATTGGATACGTGTACGGAATACGCGACCAAGTGTTGTAATTTTTGTTTTGCGACGCGGTTTCATATCTCGTTCGTTACCAAAATCGCCACGTTGAACAGTGGTTGCTTTTACCTTTTCAGAGCCAAATGATTGGCGTAAGGATTTCATAAATTGTGTAAGCGGTAGGGTACGATTGAAGGCGAATAAATCAACTGCTACATAACCCAATTCTGGATACGCATGCAAGGTGAAGTGAAATTGTTTTGCAATAGCAAGAACGACAATTTCATCATCCATAACTTGATAGTTTATTTCGTCTAACTCAATATCTGCTAACTCAAATGCAGCAGCTACACTTTCTTGTACGGCTGCAGCGGAAGAGAGGGATTCTTCATTGCAAGAATATAAATCTAGTAATAATTGATGACCTAATGCATCTGCCATTGTAGCACCTTCTTTCGTACATACGTTATTATATCTTTAATATTATACATTGAATTCTTATATTAGTCTATTCGT
>JAIITD010000129.1 GCA_022737715.1 Veillonella sp. | reverse complement strand
TCACCTGTACCAACTTGGCTCTTGCGGTCTGCGGCCATGCTAGCTGTAGCCTCTTGTTCGGCTTTATCTTGCAATTTTGCACGCAATACGCGCATCGCTTTTTCTCTGTTTTGTAGCTGAGAACGTTGATCCTGACAGGCTACAACAATGCCTGTTGGTAAGTGGGTAATACGGACAGCAGATTCTGTTTTATTAATATGCTGACCACCGGCACCACTGGCACGATATGTATCGATTTTTAAATCCTTATCATTGATTTCAATATCAACATCTTCCATTTCAGGAAGTACTGCTACAGTAACCGTAGATGTATGTACACGGCCTTGTGTTTCCGTAGCTGGAACCCGTTGTACACGATGTACACCAGATTCAAATTTCATCTTGGAATATACATTCTCACCATCTACAGAGAATACAACCTCTTTAAAACCGCCTAATTCAGGTTCATTAGCATCGATGATTTCACAACGCCACCCTTGGCTTTCAGCATATTTTGTATACATGCGGAATAAGTCGCCTGCAAACAATGCCGCTTCATCGCCACCAGCACCACCGCGAATTTCGATGATAATATTTTTATCATCATTAGGGTCTTTTGGTAATAAAAGAATTTGTAATTTTTCTTCTAATTCCTCTTTTTGAGGTTTTAATTCTTTCAATTCTTCTTGAGCCATTTCACGGAATTCTTCATCCATCGATTTGTCTTCAATGACTTCCATGGCTTCATCAATGCCAGCTAAAACCTTTTTATATTCTCTAAAGGCTTCTACAGTTTCAGATAATTGGGCATGTTGACGTGTTAGTTTACGCCATTCATCTTGACGCGCAATGACTTCAGGGTCACTGATGCGTTGCTCTAGATCCATAAATTTATCTTCAATAACTTGTAATTTATCTACTAACATAGGTAACCTCAATCTTAATATGTTTCATCTTCATAAGCATCTTCTTCTGGAGGACGTACCTCTTCTAATGCACGAATGGCAACCTCGATTTGATCCGCTTCTGGTTCACGGGTCGTCATGTACTGCAACGCTAAACCTGGTTTAACGAGAGATTTTACAAAAGAGTTTTCACTACGTCCTGCAAAACGAATACATTCATAGGCAATACCGGCTACGACAGGCATCAATAAAACACGTGATACAATGCGCTCTAGCAAGTTAGGCCAGCCTAAAAAGGCAAATACAAATATACTAACTACCATTACAATGAGTAGAAAATTGGTCCCACATCTCGGATGCAAACGAGATTGAGCACGCACATTTTCTACAGTCAAAGGTAGATCATTTTCATAAGCATGAATGGTTTTATGCTCTGCTCCATGGTATTGGAATACACGTTGTATATCCTTAGTTTGACCAATACCCCATATATAGAGCAAAAACAAAGCCAATCGAATAGCACCTTCAACAAGGTTCAAAATAAAGTGATTATCTTGAATACCAGGAATAAATTTAACTACAAATGTAGGAAGGGCTACAAATAAAGCGATTGCAAATAGCGTTGAAAAAATCATGGTAATGACAATTTCACTATTCGACATTTCTTCCTCTTCATCACCAGCCGCTTTTGCAGAGAAGGACAAGGCCTTCATACCGATAACAAGAGATTCATATAAGGCAATACAGCCTCGTAAAAAAGGTTTCTTTAATATAGGATATCGCTCTTGAATGGACGTGGTTGCTTCCTTTTGCACCACGATAGAACCGGAAGGCTCACGTACAGCTGTCGCCGTATATCCTGGGCCACGCATCATGACGCCTTCAATGACAGCTTGTCCACCAACGAACTTCTTAATACGTTCTTTTGCCAAAGGATTTCCTTTCATAAACAAATAGAGGCAGAGCCCAAAGCCCTGCCAATAATTGTTTCGCTACATAAACTATTATTTACCGTAACGTTTGTTAAATTGTTCGATACGACCACGAGCTTGAGCCGCACGTTGTTGACCAGTGAAGAACGGATGGCATTTGGAGCAAACGTCTACACGAAGGTCTTCTTTTACAGAGCCAGTTTTGAATGTGTTACCACAACCGCAAGTAACTGTAGCTTCTTTATAGTCTGGATGAATACCTTGTTTCATTCTATACACCTCTTTCCAGCAATCAATATTATTCTTATAGATTATAGCACGATAATGCGTACAAATCAAGAAACTACTCTTTAGAAGCCTGTTTTTCTTCGATTGCTTCCGCTAAGATAGTTTCTAAATCACTTTCATTCAAAAGATCACGTAATGCAATCAATTCTTCCAAGGAAAGAGTAATCCCTTTTTTCATGCTTGTATATTCGCTATCCCAAGCACGAAGGTCAAATTTTGGATTATATTTTCCCCAGCTTGTGCATGTAAGTTGTTTTTTCCAGCCATCTTTATCTTCAGATAATGTGCCGATAACTTTGAAAATTTCGAAATTAATAACAGCCATTGTTACCTCCCTCCTCACCTAATTATAGTGTACACTATGTGTCAAATATGTATTTTGTTCTAAATCGATACGATATATTGTAAACTAAATTACCTTTATTGACAATTATTTTTTATAGTCACTGTAGTCTTCAATATCGATGGATGTCGTCGGAGGCATTACGTCAGCGCCCAAAGAATTCATATTTTCTTGCCACGATGCTCGTGCAGATTTGATAGTCTCTTTATACGCTTCATCAATATTTTTAGCAGCATTAACTAGCAATGATTCATCATTCACATCGAGTACACGACGACGTACACTGCTAAGCATATAACCGAAGGATTCCTCTGTTTGAACAAGCATAGAAATCTCTTGCATTAAGGTTTGCCCAATTGTGCTAGAGAAATATGTATACCACATATACGCCAATTCTGCATCAGGGAACATCCAATATACACCTGTATTAGGTACTTCTGTCCCCATAGCCACATCCACATGATCACTATAACGGGTGAAAGCTAAGTAATACGCTCCATTTTCACGAAGTGCCGCACGTCCTAATTCTGAAACACGACTATCTATACAATAAATGCCATCCTGCCCTAAGGCTACATCAGTTTGACCACCTGGCAATAAAATAGAGCGTAGAGACAAACCATAATTTAGTACGGTAAATACTGGTAATTGAGCAAAGACACCATGAGGTAATGGAATATAATTAATGGCTTTCCATTCGTCACCAACCCGTTCACGAAGGCCTACGCGCATCTTTTTAACATCATATTTACCATAAATGATTTCATAAGCCCCAAGCGGAGTCCATTCTCGAATAGATTCTACACGTTTTTGGTTCAAAAAGAATTGTAATGCCATATTATTCAATCCCAATTGATTTTGTGCCATCGTTGCTGGTAAGAACAATTGAGCCGTCCCTTCAGGAACCAAATTATGCAAACCATTAGCTACCTCTTCTACAATATCTTCAGAGGATTGGAACATACCAACCGTACCTGTAAAGATATGGTCAAAATAGCTACGATGAGGCCATTGATTAATGATTTGAGCCATTGGATACAATCGAGAGATAATGCTATAGCATACAGGAGATGCTGTATAGAGTACCACCTTTTTATCCTCATAGGATTGCAAGATTTCTTCTATCATGCCAGCATATTCTTCTACATAAGCATATAACACGAGTTCCCCCGTTTTGCTATGAGCTTCTATACTTTCACGTACAGGCGTTTCCCATATAGTCCCCACATCAAGACCATCTAGAATACCAGTATCACTAATAAAATCAAAGAGCTCTACCGTAAAGGATGGTCCATACAATGCACGGAATGTATTCACATCATATGGAATAGGTCCAAAGGATTCAACAGTAGACTTCTCTGCTAATCCATACAAATCCTCTGGTGTAACACCCCATTCACGAGAATTTGCATTGCTGGAGAGCAATTGATCTAATACTTTAAAACGCATTAATTCGTTGACGATATCAATACCTTCTATGCCATATTGGGCACAAAGAGCAATAAATTCTTCATTATTCTTTTTCATATTAAACCTTTCCTGCTGACGGACAAAGATGATTTAAAAAACATGTTTCACATAGAGGCTTACGGGCCTTACAAACGCGTCGTCCATGATAAATCAGCCAATGATGGGCTGCAGACCACTTCTCTTTTGGTATCGCCTTTTGTAACTTCTGTTCCATTTCTTCTGGCGTTTTCGCAATGCCTAATTTCAATCGGTTCGCTACGCGGAACACATGTGTATCTACCGCAATAGCCGGTGTTCCGAATAATACGGATACCACAACATTTGCCGTTTTTCGACCTACACCGGGCAATTCAACAAGCTGATCAAATTCGCGTGGCACTTCTCCATGATATTGTTCTACCAATATATGACAAGTGGCAATCAAATTCTTCGCCTTCGATTTATACAAACCACAATCCTTAATAAGAGTTTCTAGTTTTGTAACACCAATTTCTAGCATCTTAGCAGGATGGTTTAATGCGGGGAACAATCGTTTTGTAACAATGTTAACCCTCTCATCTGTGCACTGTGCAGATAACACAACAGCGACTAATAATTCAAATTCATTTGTGTATTCAAGAGCAGGTTTAGCATCAATATAATGTTCTTCTAATAATGCTAATTGTTCTGCCTTAATTGCTTTCGTAACACGCACGATAAACTCCTTTCTCACTTGTGAAAGTACGAACTCGTACAATTTATATCTTACCATACGTATTCATT
>JAIITD010000128.1 GCA_022737715.1 Veillonella sp. | reverse complement strand
ATTAAACGCATGGTTCAAGATGCAAGAGATAAAAGTCTCCTCATAGATGCAACCTATGGACGTAAAACTCGGGCTGTGCTCGTTATGGATAGTGGGCAAATCGTTTTGTCAGCTATTCAACCTGAAACGGTGGCACATCGTATTGTGCAACACGAAGTCGATGAAGATACTGTAGAAGCTTAGGAGTTAATATGGCAGATCGAGGTTTATTAATTGTTATCTCCGGCCCATCTGGTGCAGGCAAGGGAACGATTTGTTCTAATATACGAGGTGAAATGCCTAATCTTGTATATTCTGTATCTATGACCACACGTGAACCGCGGGTTGGAGAAAAGGAAGGAATTAATTATTTCTTCCGCACAAAAGAAGAATTTGAATCATTATTGTCAGAAGATGCATTTTTAGAGTATGCTAAGGTATATGATAATTATTATGGCACCCCAAAACAACATGTGATGAATTTGTTGGATGAAGGGAAGAGTGTACTTCTTGAAATCGATATTCAAGGTGCTATGCAAGTTAAAGAGCGATTTAGTGATGCCGTATTTATTTATATTGTGCCACCGTCTTTAACCGAATTATCTGAACGACTTCATAATCGAGGAACTGATGCAAAAGAGGTTATCGATAAGCGTTTATCATTGGCATGTTCTGAGTTAGCATTAGCTCATCGTTATGATTATATTGTGGTCAATGATGATTTAGAGGATGCGTCTTTAAAGGTTGCTTCTATATTGCGTGCTGAAGCTTGTAAAATCAGTCGTAATAAAGAGCAAATTCAATATATTTATAAGCAATATCAAGAGTCTAAGGAGAAGTGATAGTATGATGGTAAAACCTCCATTGAAAGCATTGGAAAAACGTGTAGATAGTAAATATACATTGGTAACGCTAGCAGCTAAACGCGCTCGCGAGTTGACCGATGGTGAAGAATGTCTTGCTACAGATATTCATAATACAGATAAACCTGTATCTTTAGCATTCTATGAGATTGCTGAAGGTGAAGTAACATATAAACGCACTAAAGAAGGTATTAAATAATTTTACTCAAAATTCCTTGTACATTTTGTACAAGGAATTTTTAAAAGGAGAATTATGAAAGGGAAACATATTATCGTAGGTGTTTCAGCAGGTATTGCTGCATATAAAGCAATTGAAGTGGTAAGTCGTTTGCGAAAAGCTGGGGCAGAGGTCAAAGTAGTAATGACGAAAAATGCTACTCATATTGCGACACCTATGACATTTGGTGAAATTAGTGGTCATCCTGTAGCTGTTGATATGTGGGAAGAAATCCACGATTGGAATGTAGAACATATTGCTCTTGCAACCTGGGCTGATGCCTATATTGTGGTACCAGCTACAGCTAATGTAATTGGTAAAATACGAGCTGGTATTGCCGATGATATGCTCACTACAACAATTATGGCAACGCCAGCACCTAAATTTTTATGTCCTGCCATGAATACAGAGATGTTCAATAATCCTATTGTACAGAGAAATTTAAAGGATTTATCATCTTTGGGATACCATATTATGCAACCCGATGCTGGTTGGCTAGCTTGTGGCGTAACAGGTGTGGGTAGACTGCCAGCACCAGAAGAGATTGTTAATTGGTTGACAGAAGAATTACATTCTCTAGATGGGACTGGTAAATTAGCTGGTAAGACTGTTATTGTTACAGCTGGTGGAACACAAGAAAATATCGACCCTGTTAGATATATAGGTAACAGATCTAGTGGGAAGATGGGATATGCCATTGCGGCTGCTGCTGCTAAGGAAAAGGCTCGCGTAATTCTAGTGAGTGCCCCTACATCATTAGAAATTCCTAAAGGTGTTGAATATGTGCCTGTAGATTCTGCGGAATCTATGCAGGAGGCTGTTAATTCCTATTACGAATCAACAGATGTGGTTATAATGGCTGCTGCTGTTTCAGATTTTAGGGTGGCTAATAAAGCGCCTCAAAAAATCAAAAAAATGGAATCTATGACTTTAGAGCTCGTAAAGAATCCAGATATACTTAAAGAACTGGGAGGGCATAAAACCCATCAATTACTAGTTGGTTTCGCTGCAGAAACAGAACATGTAGTCGATTACGGCATGGATAAAGTACGTCGCAAAAACCTTGATATGTTAGTAGCTAATGATGTAAGCAAATCAAATGCTGGGTTTAATGTAGATACGAATGAAGGCTATTTTTTATATCCTAATAAAGAGCCTAAAATAATGCCAAATATGCAAAAATCAGAATTAGCTAGATACATTATTGGAGAAGTTATTGAATTGTTAGCTGTAAAATAGCTTATGTAATATATCGAAAATTTGAAAGCGCATTACATAAGGCTGAACATGATTTAGCGTTACATAAAGTGGATTAACTTGATTTTTCTACAAAAATGGTATACAATTTATATCATAATTTAACTCATCAAGAGTAGTGGAGGGAAAGGCCCGTTGAAGCTACAGCAACCCTTTTTAAAAGAAGGTGCTAATTCCAACAGTCATGGACTGATAGATGGGTCTCCCTCATGAGAGACCATGAGGGATTTTTTTATTATAGGAGGCAAAAATGGCAGAAAAACATATGTTTTTTACTTCTGAATCCGTTACGGAAGGCCATCCAGATAAAATAGCTGACCAAATTTCTGATGCTGTTTTGGATGCGATTATTGAAAAAGATCCAAAGGCTCGTGTAGCTTGTGAAACACTTGTGACTACAGGTTTAGTCCATGTCGTAGGGGAAATCTCTACAAGCACATATGTTGATATTCCTCGTGTAGTACGTGATACAATTCGAGAAATTGGTTATACTCGTGCAAAATATGGTTTCGATTGTGATACTTGTGGTGTGTTAGTATCTATTGATGAACAATCTGCAGATATCGCTATGGGTGTAGACGAAGCATTAGAATCTAAAGATGGTAATAGCGAAATCAATGATAAAATTGGCGCTGGTGACCAAGGCATGATGTTTGGTTACGCAACAAACGAAACACCTGAATATATGCCTATGCCAATTTCTTTAGCACATCGTTTATCCCGTCGTTTAGCAGAAGTTCGTAAGAACGGCACATTAACATATCTTCGTCCAGATGGTAAAACACAAGTTACTGTAGAATATGTTGACAATCAACCTAAACGTATTGATACAATCGTTATTTCTACGCAACATAGCCCAGAAGTAACACAAGAGCAAATTAAAAATGATTTGAAACGCTATGTTATTGATGCAGCACTTCCGGCAGAATTCATCGATGAAAACACTAAATTTTTCATTAATCCTACAGGCCGTTTCGTTATCGGCGGTCCTCATGGTGATGCTGGTTTAACAGGTCGTAAAATCATCGTTGATACGTATGGTGGTATGGCTCGTCATGGTGGCGGTGCTTTCTCTGGTAAGGATCCTTCCAAGGTTGACCGTTCCGCAGCATATGCAGCTCGTTACGTAGCTAAAAATGTTGTAGCTGCAGGTCTCGCAGATAAATGCGAAGTACAAGTAGCGTATGCGATTGGTGTTGCAAAACCTGTATCCATTTTAGTTGATACATTTGGTACTGCTAAGATTGCAGAAGAAAAAATTCAAGAATTAGTAAGCAAACATTTCGACTTGCGCCCAGCAGGTATCATTGAAATGCTTGATTTATTAAAGCCTCATTATCGTAAGACGGCTGCGTATGGTCACTTTGGTAGAACTGATGTTGATCTTCCATGGGAACGTACTGATAAAGCTGATATTTTACGTCACGAAGCTGGTTTATAATAGTAAAGACTTAGTAGACTTGTCTACTAAGTCTTTTTTTATCTCCTCTAGGATATGTTATAATAATTAGATTAGAGGAGGTGAACTAATGCGCGTAGCAAGTATTATTATTAATAGACCTGCCAAACAATTACATAAACCGTTAAGCTATTTGTTACCAGAGAAATTTGGTGATGTGAAAGCAGGGACTCGTGTATTAGTTCCCTTAGGTGGTAGTCGTGAAGAGGGCATCGTTATCGGGTATGAAGAACTATTAGAGAAACCAACATTTACTTTGCGTTCTATAATAGATATTCTTGATAGTGATCCTTGGTTTACTCGGGAAATGATGGATACGGCACAGAAAATTAGTCGTTATTTTTTGTGTTCCTTTGGAGATGCTTTACGTCTTTTTACTGTGCATAAAACATTAAAATCTTACGATGCACCAAAAGAAGAATGGCTCGTTGTAACGCCAGAGTTTAAGATTGATCAATTAAGTCCTAAGAAGCGCAAGCAGCGTGAGTTGGCTAACTATCTCATCGACGTAGGTGGGGCTCCTAAATCTTTATTAAGAGCCAAGGGCTATTCTTATATGGTTATTAAACAGGTCAGTGAAGAGCATGGCATTCATATTGAAGAACGCTTTAAAGATACAAAAACTTCTTTTACCGAATTGCTGAGTGGTGAAGAAACAATTCCGTTAACTGAAGCACAACAAATTGTATATGAACCGATTAAGCAGATGATGGACCTTGAATCGTATAATACATTCCTTTTGCATGGTGTAACTGGTAGTGGTAAAACACAAATTTATTTAAAAGCTGCCGCTCGTTGTATAGGAAAAGGTAAAACCGCCATTATTCTGGTTCCTGAAATTATATTAACCGATCAGATTGTTCGTCGTTTTGTTTCTACCTTTGGTGATGAAGTTGTTGTTTTCCATAGTAAACTAACCATTAGTGAGCGAAATAATAACTGGGAACGTATACGAAGGAAGGATAGCCATATCATTATTGGCGCTCGTTCTGCCGTTTTCGCGCCTGCTGAAGATATTGGGCTTATTGTATTAGATGAAGAACATGATACATCTTATAA
>JAIITD010000127.1 GCA_022737715.1 Veillonella sp. | reverse complement strand
AAAACACAAGACATGCAAGCTAAGGTTGTGGAAGCACAAGCTGAAGTTCCTAAAGCATTGGCAGAAGCTTTCAGAAATGGTAATCTCGGCGTTATGGATTACTACAATATGAACAATATTATTGCAGACACTAAGATGCGTGAAAATTTAGCAGATGGTGAATAGGAGTAGTTATGGACTCTATTTTGTCTACAATACTATCGGCCTTTACGCATAATCCTATATTTGTTTTAGCTGTAATTGCATACATTGTGTTCTCTTTTTTGAAAAGCTCAAAGAATGAAGATGCTGATGAGTATGAAAACTCAGGCGCTGAAAAGACTTGGGAGGATATGGAGCGTGAATACGGTATTTCTATTGAACGTAAAATAGAAGAACCTCCGGTTAATGCTACATCTAACGATACTGTCTATCAGTCGCCTAATACTCAGATTTCTTATAAGCAATCTGCAGAACAACCTAAGAAAGAGCAACCTAAAAAACGAGAAGAACATAAAGTATCTACTAGTAAAACGGTTGCAGTTTCTACATTGACTGAGCGCCTAGCAGAATTTAAGCGCCAAAAAGCAATGGAAGAAGTAAAGATTCCTCTTGTTGATGTAGAGACTCATACGAAGCCTGTAACGAAGACGGCTCGTAAGTCTCGTCATGATATAAAAGAAGGTATGAAATGGGCTTTTATACTAGAAAAACCAAAGGCATTGCGTCATAGGGCTCGATAATGTATATATGTTCTTAGTAAAGACAAGGGTTCCCAATGGTCACAGGGGTGACTATTGGGAACCCTTTTTCTATTGCAAAGCGTATAGTTGAACTTTCATAATATGTGTAATAGGTGTGGGTATACAGTTTGCCTAAATTAGATGAAAGGAGCGATTATATGTATCGCAGCGTACGAAACATTCCAAAAGAATTATTAGAGAATCTATATATTAAAGAAAAATGGACCTTGCGGGATATTGCCGATTATATTGGATGTAGCGTAGATACAATTGTAAGGCGCATGCAATTGTATAAGATACCACGACGTGAAACGCGTAAAGATATTAATCGAGCAACCTTAGTAAATCTATATGAAGTGAGTCATACAAGTATTGAAACATTGGCCCGCCGTTTTAATGTATCCACTGCGACCATATCTAATCGATTACATGAGTATGGATTGCTTTGCACCCATGACCATTCGATACATAGTGTAGAACCAGATCGCATTAAAAAGGCCTATGAAAGTGGCAATAGTACTACTCGTATTGCGGATATGATGGGGCTTTCACGGTGGAAGGTATTACATATTTTACATCATATGGGCGTTAATATACGCGGTGGGAGGCGTAAGGTGATGCCTATCGATGAAATGAGCTATTTATATAGCTATCATGGGCTGAGTACAAAAGATATAGGTATTGCCTATCAGTTGCAAGCTAATACGGTTGCATTATATTTGCGAGAATCTGGTGTTGCCTTGCGTGGCAAACGGTTAGAGGTAGATACGAATGAAATTAGTAGACTGCGTATGGAAGGTTTGTCGATTGCAGCCATTGCACGACAGCTTGAATGTTCTGCATCTGTCATAAGAAACAGACTTAAGCGTCACCAATCCTAGTAAAGATGTAGGGTGAGCTAGCATCTCAGAGTAAATCTGTATAAACCTCAAACCATTCGGTATAGTAATTTGTAGTTAATTACTATATACTTAGATTTATATGATGGGAGGTTTATTATGTTTGAATATTTAACTTTATTATTACCATTTTTACTTCTAGGTTTTATCGCCGCTGGCTTATCTAGAATATCTGGCGTCGCATTGTCCATGATTATCGTACCAACCTTGTTGATTTGGGGGGCTACGCCATTGGACGTTGTTGCATTTATGCTCCTATTTGTGGTGTATAACAATTTCACATCTGAAACACAAGATGTACGCCTTGATTACAAGGACCTCGTGTTATTTCCTAAATGGCGCTTGTTGATTCCTTTAGTTTTGACAGTAATCGGCATTTTCATTAATCCAGCTATTGGCATTGCTGTCTTTATGGCTTGCTTTGTATTGGAATTGCTAGCTACTGTATTCAAACGCATTCCTGAACGGGAGCGTCCTGCTGTTCATCGTGTCATTGTTCTTTCCATTCTCAGCGCTATAGTAACAGCTATTGGCGCTTATGTAGGTCCTACTATTAGTGGTGACTACTATTTTGGTTTAGTTGGCTTGGCTATTTTGACCATTACTGGTTTTGCTTGGTATGCAGGGCGTAATCGTAATGCATTTAAAGGTATTTGGGAATTTATCTGGGTTGATTTTGGCCTTTTGCTTGGCTTGTTCGGTATTGAAAGTTCCAACTATCCATCTGGATTGACACGCGATTACAAGAGCCCAATGGATCGTATGTTGCCAATGATTACTGTAGTAGGTGGTTATGCAGGTTTGATGGTCATCTTTGGCGTATATGGCATGTTCTCCTTGCCATCTTTTATTACCGCCATTGGTGCGGCCATTGGCATACGCTTGTTCGGATTGTACGAATTCCCTAAACGGGGCACATTCTCTTACCTAGCAATTGGATTTGCTATAGCTGCCGTTGTATGTTTATATCTCGTTTCTCCTGTACCAACAGGATTTGATGCGGTTAATACTATCATGACGCAACCTATGGTTCAATAAAAGGTGAGTTTTGTCATAGTATCAATAACCTAAACTTGTTAATGTGAAAATAGATAGTTAACATAAACAATAAGGAGATGTGTATCGTGAAAGATAAAACTACTGTTGAAGTGAACTCTAATGAAGTTGTAGAAACGAGACCATTTCCGCCATTCTTACCAAAGAATGCAACGGTTATGATGATGGGTACATTCCCACCAACATCTGAAAAACGAGCTATGGAGTTTCATTATCCAAACTTTCAAAATGATATGTGGCGTGTCTTCGGTATGGTGTTTTTTGATGATAAAGAACATTTTAGAAAGGGTGAAGAAAAGGCTTTTGATGCAGATAAGATTAAAGCTTTTTTATCTCAAATTGGCATAGCATCTTGTCCAACGGTTTTAAAGGCTATTCGTGAGCATGGTAATGCATCCGATGCCTTTTTAAAGGTAGTTGAGCCGGTTCCTCTTGCTGAAGTATTGGCACAAATACCAGATTGTGCACATATCGGTACAACAGGCGGCAAGGCTACAGAAATCTTGCTTAGCTTATTACCTGAAAAGGTAAAACTACCTAAAACAGGGGAAACGATTCCCTTTGAATATCAAGGTCGTACACTAACGTTAACGCGTTTGCCATCTACCTCTAGAGCGTATCCATTGAGTCTTGTTAAAAAGGCTGATGCATATAAAGCATTTTTTAAAGCTTGTGGCTTAGAAACAAAATAATAAATAGTTCATACTTAGTAGAATACCTTTGATTGTCTACTCTAATTGGTAAATTAGGGGAGAATGGTCAAAGGTATTTTATTATTAAAAATTTACGTAAATATGTAATATGGTAAGTTGCTTGTTGTATATAAACCTATGGCATCAGTCATAATTAAAAGTGATAACAACAATAACTTTTTAATTCTTGTTTTTTATGATAAGAGGTCTATAATTAACCAATGTCATTACATGGTTGACAATTATTTTAGAAATAGGAGTTGATACTATGGATAAGGCTAAGGAGGCCTTATGGACAAGATCATTTGTCCTCGATACTTTGATTAATTTCTTAGTATTTTTGATTTATTATTTATTAATTGTTATTATTGCTGTAGTTGCAAAAGATAACCTTCACGCCACAGCTAGTCAAGCGGGCTTAGCTGTTGGTATATATATTATCGGTACCGTCGTGGCCCGGTTGTTAGCTGGACGCTTTATTAGTGTCCTTGGATGTCGCAAGATGCTGTACCTCGGTTTGTTTATTTATTTGGCTTCAACGGCCATGTACTTCTACACACCGAATTTGTTAATGCTCGATAGCGTTCGTTTCCTAAATGGTTTTGCTTATGGTATTACATCAACTGCAACAAGTACGATTGTTGCTGCTATTATACCTCAATCGCGCCGTGGGGAAGGGATTAACTACTATGGTTTGTCTACATCCCTCGCCGCTGCTGTAGGCCCATTCCTCGGTATCTTAATGCTTCATAGCCTTGGCTATGATTTCATCATTGCATTCTGTGTTGCCCTTATCGTTATTTGTGGTATTGGCGCCGTGATTATGAAATTTAAGGAACCTAAGCTTGATATTGAGTCTGAAGAACATAAGGGGATTAAGATTTCCGATTATATTGAACCACGTATGAACTCTATTAGTCTTGTTTCTGTGCTTGTAGGTTTTGCATACTCTGGTGTTATTGGCTTTATGGCAGCCTATACAAAGGATCTAGACCTTATTATGGCCGGTACCTTCTTCTTCGTTGTATATGCCGTTGTTATTACCGTTACAAGACCTTTACTTGGTATCTTATTTGATATGAGAGGGGAAAACTTCGTTTTATATCCTTGCTTCGTATCCTTAGCACTTGGTATTTTCTTGTTATCCATTGCTCACTCTACATGGCTTGTACTTTTATCCGCTGTGTTCGTAGGTCTTGGATATGGTACATTCATGTCAAATGGTCAAGCGGTAACCGTTAAAATTGTACCAGTTCACCGCATTGGTGTTGCCACATCAACATACTTTATCGCATTGGATGTTGGTCTTGGTTTTGGTCCATATATCTTAGGTGCCATTAAAGAAGTTGTAGGTTATACAAGCATGTTCCACGTAACTGTAGTAGTTGCCCTTGTAGCTTTAGTTGCATATTATTTATTCTACGGCCGCTATGTAGGAACCGATAAAGATCTTTCTTTGAAAGCACGTGCTGAAGAAGAACAAATTAGAAATCGTAAACGCAATGG
>JAIITD010000126.1 GCA_022737715.1 Veillonella sp. | reverse complement strand
ATAAATAATAGATGAAGTAGTATATAATAACAATAGACTGACTCATTTTGATGTAGAGTGAAATTTCTATTGGTTTATACTTTGTTGTATATTGTCCGATAGAATAAAAACGTGCTTTTGTTGGTGTGTAGAGGGAGTTTGGAAACATTGAAAAAGGTTTTAACTTTGGCTGTGGCCTTGGCTGTAGTCAGCAGTGGTTATCTGTGTGAGGTAAATGGTGCCGCAGAACCGATAACTAAAAAAGCACCTTCCATCTCAGAATTTAATATATATGTGCCAAAAGAGCTAAATGAACGTCAAAAGGATCTTGTTGAAATAGGACGTTATACAGCTAGTGGAGATCTTGGTTCATTAAGAGAAACGATTATTTCTGCTATTGAGCGTGGTACTTTGACACCTCAAGAGGTGAGTATTGCCATTCGTCAGTTGTACTCGGCAGCCGGTTTGAAGCAAATGAATGCGGCATTGGCTACATTTGAGCAACTTCGCGAAGAGCGCCCTGAGTTTGGTGTAGACTATGATAAACTCGTGCCAAAGCGTGTAGGTTTAAGTGCTTTACTAGGTAATGGCTCTAGTACTACAAATATGGCTGCTAAAATTAAAGCCGATGAAGCGTCAACAGCTGTAAAATATAATACATTCCGTATTAAGAAGCCAAAACCACAAAATAGAAATAGATCACGTCTAGGTAAACTTGATCGTGAACTCGTAGCAGCAGCGGCATTAGGTACGCGTGTTGGTAAATCAAATGCGGTGTTTGCTACATCTAAGAAAAGCTTAACAGAGCTTGGTTTGAGCCCACAACAAATTGAATATTTAGAAAATATGCTATCTAACTAATGATGAGCCCTTGTCTTTTCATAATGACAGGGGCTTTTTTATATTACTAATTGACGTAAAGTAAAGCATTTTTCTATAATAATAAGGATAGGTAACAATTAGTTATATAATATAATACTTTCAGAATAGATATATAAGGAGTAACGATGCGTCTTCGTAGAAAACCGTGGATTGATGAGGCTATCCACGAGTATGATTCACACATTATTTTATCTGGACAAGAGGCTTATAAAGGCAAATGGAGAGAGGCTTTTTCGCATCCAGAACGACCATTGTACATGGAACTAGGAACTGGTAAGGGCCGATTCATTGCAGGCATGTCTGAGGCTTATCCAGAGGCAAATTTTGTGGGCTTTGAAGTTCAAATCGGTGTAATTTACTATGCAGCACAAAAGATTTTTGAAGCAGAGCGTGATAATGCAAAAGTATCTTTATTTGATATCGCCGGAATTGAAGAAATTGTAGCACCTGGAGAAGTAGATCGATTCTATATCAATTTCTGTGATCCATGGCCTAAGGCTAAACATGCTAAACGTCGTTTAACATATCATACATTCCTTGATCGCTATGCACGTTTGTTAAAAGATAATGGCGAAGTTCACTTTAAAACCGACAATGAAGATTTGTTTATGTTCTCTCTAGAGGAATTCAAAAATTGTGGGTGGGAACTCAAGAATGTAACCTATGATTTACATAGTACAGATTTACCGAATGTAAAAACGGAATATGAAGAAAAATTCAGTGCAAAGGGACAACCTATTTTCCGATTAGAAGCAGTAAAACCAGCTGTTACTAAGGAGGCATAATATGTTGCAAAAAGGGGAAAAGAAGGGACACTTTTGGGAGAAAGTGTTTAAGAATGACCTACAAGGTATGTTATTGCCTATAGCCCTTATGGCCTTGATAGGCAGCATTAATATCTTTAGTGCCACTTATGTTGGATCGATTACAACAGATTCAGGATTGTTGGGCTACGCGCCGAGACATTTAGGGTATTTATTGGCTTCTGCCATTTTGGGTGTGCTTTTGTATCGATTTGATTATCGCCGATTACAAAATGCTAAATTGCTGACTTGGATAATGGGATTGACCGCAGTATCTCTCGTAGCCATATATTTGGTCGGTGTAGAGGTCAATGGTGCGCGCCGTTGGATTTCTCTTGGCCTATTCTCGTTTCAACCATCAGAGTTTGCTAAATTGGCCGCACTCATGTGGACAGCAGCTAAATTAGCGGATAAACCATGGATTAAGCCTAGATTTACATCTATGATTAAACCTAAGAAGGGTTTATCTCAAAAAGAGGTAGCATTAGGGTATATTTTTGAACGCGTAAGATATATGGGCTATATGTTGCTATGGCCAATCATATTTGCTTTGCTCACCATTAAACAGCCAGATATGGGGACAGCCGTATTGATTATAGGTTTCTCCTATCTATTAATATTCTTATCCGGCTTTGAAAAAAGCATATTTGGTTTATCCTTGGTAGGGGCTATTGTCGTAGGTATTTATGCTGCTCGTAGTAGTTCGTATCGGTGGGAACGCGTTGTATCTTGGTTCGACCCGTGGTCCTATGCACAGGATAAAGGCTATCAAACCGTACAAGGTTTGTTGGCCGTAGGTTCCGGTGGATTCTTTGGACAAGGCTTTATGAATGGCACGTCAAAGTATTTCTATCTTCCGGAAGCGCATACAGATTTTGCCTTCGCCGTCTGGGCACAGGAAATGGGCTTTTTAGGCGGCATTACAGTCGTATTCTTAATGGCTATGTTCACGTTCTTTGGATTCCGTATTGCTAATAGAGCACGAGACGCTTTTGGCAGATGGTTAGCCATTGGGATTACGATTCTCATTAGTGGTCAAGCATTCTTCAATATCGCCATGGTTTGTGGTATGTTGCCTGTAACAGGTGTACCATTGCCATTTGTCAGCTACGGCGGTTCTTCTTTGATGATGAACTGTTTGGCCATCGGCATTTTGGCAAGTATTGCTAGACGTGGCGTAGAAGGTGTTAAACCTATAGGCACAAAGGATACATTACCTTCGTTGCGCGAAGAAACGAGAAGCCGTTTTAAACCAAGCAGGTCTGTTGAACCTAAATTACCAGGCCGTTTTGTGCCACCAAATAAACGATAATATATGTGTTGTGTATGAGGGAAAATTATGAACGATTTTATTGATATTCAAGAACGCCCATCATTGGGTAAATTATTGCCACTTAGCTTTCAACATTTATTTGCCATGTTTGGCTCTACTGTACTTGTACCGTATTTGTTGAAAGTCGATCCAGCAACGGCATTATTTATGAATGGTATCGGTACTTTATTATACTTATTCGTATGTAAAGGCAAGATTCCAGCATACTTAGGCTCTAGCTTTGCTTTCATTGCTCCTGTAGCAGGCGTATTATCTGCAGGTCTCGGTTATGAGGCTGCAAAGGGGGCCTTCGTTGTATTTGGTCTGTCTTTTGTGATTTTATCTATTCTCGTTCGTTATATTGGTACTCGTTGGATCGATAAGTTATTCCCTCCAGCAGCGATGGGGGCTATCGTAGCTATTATCGGTTTGGAATTAGCGCCAGTAGCGATGAGTATGTCTGGCCTTATTGGTAATCAAGATTTAGGCATGAGCCACAGCCAAGCTATTTTTATCTCTATGTTTTCCTTAGTTGTTACCTTGCTTGGTACTGTTGTGTTCCGTGGCTTCTTAGCCGTTATTCCTGTTCTTATCGGCGTTGTTTCAGGCTATATTTTATCCGCTATTATGGGGGTTGTTGACTTCTCTGGTGTAGAAGCAGCTCCATGGTTCTCTTTGCCGCAATTCTATGGTATGCCTGTATTCGATATCAATGCTATCGTTATGATTATGCCAGCATTGTTTGTAGTATTTGCAGAACACGTAGGTCACCTTGTTGTTACAAGTAATATCGTATCTAAAGACCTTATGAAAGACCCTGGCTTAGAACGTTCTTTATTAGGTGATGGCTTGGCAAACATTCTTTCTGGTTTCTTTGGAGCTACACCAAATACGACATATGGTGAAAACATTGGTGTACTAGCGATTACACGATGCTTTAGCGTATGGGTTATCGGTGGTGCAGCTATATTGGCTATGATAATTTCCTTCGTAGGCAAGGTAGCAGCTCTTATCCATGCCATTCCAGTTCCTGTTATGGGTGGCGTATCTATCCTTTTATTTGGTATCATCGCAGCATCTGGTTTGCGTATGCTCGTAGAACGCAAGGTAGACTATACAAATCCTGTTAACATGATTCTCACATCTGTTATTCTTGTTGTAGGCCTTAGTGGTGCACAACTCGTAATCGGTCCTGTTGTTTTAAAAGGAATGGGTTTAGCAACTGTTGTAGGCATGGGTATGAGTATCATACTTCTTATCTTACAAAAAACGGGGATAGGTAATGATCAATTAAAGAAAACAGAGGTATAATTGATTATACCTTTGCATATATAGCAAGACTTATCATTAACGCGTAGCTTTTGGGCTACGCGTTTTTGTATAGTAGGACTTTATATATAACCATAGAAGCGTGTCTATTGGAAAAATATAAATGTCTATTGTATAATATATTGTATGAAATGTTTTTGTGAAAGGAGGTTTATATGGATTATATTTTTTGGCTTATTATAGGTCTCGTGTTGATGGCTATTGAACTAGTTGTGCCTGGTGGTATTGCGGGCCTTATCGGGTACTGCTTGTTTATGTGGGGCGTATTTATCGGCCTTGGTGGTACAGATATAGCTTTATATGCGGTGCTGGGTATTACGATTGTATTAGTCGTGGTATTATTAACCTTCTTTAATCACTTTTCAAAAACCTGGATTGGCAAGCTCTTTACCTTAGGGCAACGATCTACCACAAAAGCTGGATATGTTTCTAATGATGTATTAAAGGATCTAGCTGGCAAGGAGGGCATCGCACATACAACACTACGCCCTGCAGGTATTGCTAAAATTGATGGTAATTTAGTGGATGTTGTAACCGAAGGGGACTTCATCGATGCCGGTTCGCCCATTGTGGTGCTTCGTGTTGTAGGTGGCCGCAATATTGTTAGAAAGCGCGA
>JAIITD010000125.1 GCA_022737715.1 Veillonella sp. | reverse complement strand
TTCCATATGTTTCTCTCCTAATACATCTAAATCACATTTATTTTTATTATTGTATCATATCAGCTTTTTTAATTAAATATAAATTTATTATAAATTATACAACTAAATAGATATGTAAAAAATAATAGATACTTGAAAGTTATCTATCAACATTTCAAGAACTAAAAGAGGCTGTAACAAAATAGCCCCTTAAACTAAAAAAGTTATTAGTTGATTTTAGGGTTATAGGACAAAAAAGCAGTACTACTGGTCGCCCGACTCAGAGTGGCAATAGCCAAGCGGTCGGTCAAATGACCAGTAATACTGCTTTTGATACTATAAATATAAAAAACATATCGAACCATGAATATCTAAGAGTATCAATAGAGTAGGTACTATCTATATTTATTTAATCTATCCTATTCATTGATACTCACAGAAATTCATAAAATTAGATGGAGCTGATAATAGGATTCGAACCTACGACCTACTCATTACGAATGAGCCGCTCTACCAACTGAGCTATACCAGCATGTGTATAGTAACATCCTACTCCTATTGCAGTAAGATGTCAAATACACCTATTTTACGCCTTTTACAGATACGAGTTCACCTGTGAAAGCATCTACATGTACTTCAATTTCTTGATGATTAGCGGCACCAAACTCTACATCATATACAAAACGACCTTTTTCATTTTTTACGGACCAGCTATTGAGGCTTGTGGCTTGGCCTTTTGTTTGAGCAAAGGCAAAGTTTACAACTGCGTCTGGTGTTAAGATACGAGTTGGATCAAAGGCTTTTTTCTCTAAAGAAACCTTATAGGCCCCTTCTTTTGTTTCACCAATTTGATTTGTATTGTAGTTGTATTTCAACTCATATTTACCTGTTGAATCAAAACCTTCAACTTCGTATTTGATTTGTCCATCTTCACCATCAAATGCGATTTCTGTAATCGCTGCTTTAGGATGTTGTTGAATGAAAGCGTTGAGCAATGTATTAGCACCTACAATGGCTGCATGATTAGCATCAACGACTGCTACTGTTGGTTGTACCGGTACAATGCTAGCCGCATCAACAACTGGTGCATTTACCCCAAATGCCGCTGCTAGTGCTAATGCAATACCGCCTTTTACGAACATAGATTTCATAAGTTCCTCCTACATAATAAGATTAGTAAATATTCCATATATTACTATTATACACAATAATTAGTACTTTCACGAACAAAATCATAGCCTAAATAACGCCCACAAATAGATAGCATATGTTACAATCTAATTATCAAAACAGTAGTTAATAATATATACAAGTGAGTACTATGATTTCTTTATATCCAACCTTTTACCATACATTTCAATGCAAAGCCAATCAATGTCATCATACATGTTGCCAAAAATGGACCATCGATGTCGATGAGGAGACGGCAAAACTATATCAAACGTTGCCTACACCATTAGGCGAAGATCTACGAAAATTTATGACCGTCGATGAAGAAGGCTATTATTTTATGTTTAGTGACAAACAGCCTACCTGTCCGTTGTTACGAGAAGATGGCTTGTGCCGCGTTGTCCTAGAGCTAGGCGAAGATAGTTTATGCGATACGTGTCATATGCATCCTAGGTTCTATAAATACATCGAAGACCTCGAGCTATGTGGCGTAGGTCTATCCTGCGAAGAGTCGGTAGAAAAGTTATTAGCCACAGAAGGTGACCAATTACAATTCACCATCGAAGATGATGACGGCGAGTTTACCGCAGACGATCGTCCCGTACTAGAAAATATCTTTGACCTCTTAGCATTAGGTATCAATCCGGCTATCTGTCAATTTAGACCAAATCACTCCATCCGATACTGCCAAGAGTTAATCAGCTTATATAAAGAAACGGAACCTATCGATGAAGAGTGGACAAAACAACTTGCTCATTTAGAGGATATGCTAGCATCAACGAATACGACGGATTTGCTCAACCTTGATGCCCAAGAAAGGGCCACGCTCAACAAGGTGTATCAATACATCCTATATCGCCAGATTGATATGCTCGCGGAATACTCGTTAGAAAGTCTTGTACGATATGCCTTTGATGCTACAGTATTCATCGCATTATTGACACATCAATTCGGAAATCTGCCTGAGCAAATTAGGCGCTGGTCTGAACAAATTGAATACGACGAAGATAATGTATCCTTCCTATTCGATGCCTATGAAAAAAGCAACTATGACCAATAATGCGTAGTGGCTATATAACAGACCAAAAGACCCATTCCACAAAGCGGAATGGGTCTTTTTAAAATAGTAGTATGCCTAAAAATTTCATGCCTATCCATACGATATAAGCACCACAAATGACGAGAAGCCCTTCAAAGGCATTCCCCGAAATAGAGGCGCCTACAATACGTCCTACCACGGTAATTAAGGACATGGTAAGAAGCAGGCAAATAATCGTAAGAAATACGCCCAATAACAACACAAGAACGACAGGAGCTTTAGCCAAAGCAAAAAGTACACCTAGGCTTAACATATAAATGCCAATGACCACCTGCGCATAGGCAATACAGTGGAATACGCCCGTTAAAATAGTCATCGTATAACAATGACGGGCACGCCATAGTGCATAACCACTGATGAGTATAGCCATAACTAAGGCTTTCACAATCAGCAATAACCATCTACTCACATCCCAAAGAGGTGTGGTCGTGCTCAACTTTTGTAATAATCCATTGAGCTCAATGACGTTAACCATGGGAAGTTGTTCAAGCTTCATAAATGTAGTGGGATTCATGATGAAATTTTTCATAGCTTCCGCATACACCGAATCACCTATAGCGGTGAATTGGTAACATATAACGGCGAGCACAATCATCACGATTAATTGAGTTATGCTAGTACGTTGACGATATATGCGCACGCCATCCGTATCGATAGGCCCTACTAATCGATCAAAGAATTCAATCATATGTCCTCTTAATACTTATTAATACAACACAATACCAAGTATGCATCAATGCACATAAACAGTGCGTTTTTCATGAAACGCTCATTCATTATAACATAAAAGCAAGGTATACTCTATACCTTGCTTTTAATTTTATTATATTTTTATGTTATAAATAGTTTAACTTTACTCATAAAAAGTTATTGCAAACTTCCTAAGATTTTAGTCAAGTTAGAATCCATTCTTTCAAGATACGTTTTGTCGTCTTCCTTGCTTTCAATAGTATAAATGGTTTCTACCTTAGCGCCTACTTCTTGAGCTAATGTTTTAGATACTTCAGGGCTAGCCATTTCTTCTGCAAAGATAGTAGTAATCTTGTTTTCTTTACAATATTCGATAAGCTTAGCCAATTGAGCTGCATTTGGTTCACCTTCTGCAAACACATCTTCTACACTATTTTGTTCTAGACCAAAGTCACGGCATAGATATGCAAAGGCTGCATGACCTGTTACAAAGTTCTTATGCGGTGCTTTTGCAAATTGACCTTCATATTTTTGAATCATCGCATCTAATTTTGCCACATAATCATTGTAGTTCTTTTCGTAGTAATCCTTATTAGCAGGATCTACCTTTACCAATGCATCCTTAATGTTTTTAACTTCGATTTTTGCATTTTTCAAAGATAACCATGCATGAGGATCTTCAGCGCCATGCTCTTTAATTTCGTCAGGATCTGTATTTTTAATAGCCTCTATACCATCAGAAGCTTTCACAGATACGAGTTTATCATTTTTAGCCGCATCAATCGCTTGTTGTGCCCAAGGTTCCATGCCTAAACCATTGTAAACAAATACTTGAGCCGTTGCCAATTGTTTCATATTTTCTGGTTTTAATTCAAAGTCATGTGGTTCCGTACCATCTGGAATAATCGTAGATACCTCTACCTTATCGCCACCGATGGCCTTCGCAAATTCAGACATAGCATTAAAACTTGTTACCACTTGGATTTTCTTACCTGCTTGTTCCTTTGGCGCATCATTACCACAGCCTGCAAATAAAGCCGCCATCAACACGCCGACTACTAACAATACCAGTTTCTTGACCATAGTTGGCCTCCTTTTTTCTGAAATCCTGAGTGCTCATGCTATTATAGTATATATACTATTCTTCAGTTGCAGTTGCGACTCAGTTGCATTTGTAATATAGTTATAGTATAAACGTAGTAATAATTTTGTCAATCGGAAAAGTGGTTTTTATGTTATCAATTCAACATCTTTATTTTTCTTACCAAGGTCAACCACCCTATGTGCTAAATGATTTAAATTTAGAGGTCCATAGTGGCGATTATATTTCCATCGTAGGCGACAATGGTTGTGGTAAAAGCACCCTCTTGCGCCTCATTCTAGGTTTCCTAACACCAGTGAAAGGTTCTATCACGCGCCATACGAAAAACATTCGCTATGTATCGCAAAAGAATGATTTTTCCCATGCTGGATTTCCTATTACAGTCCATGAAATTTTAGATTCCTATCGCAAGTTATTGAAAATTAAAGATAAGCATGAAGTGAATCGCGTTCTTGAACTTACACATATGACGGAGTTTAAAGATCGTCTCATCAGCAAACTATCCGGTGGACAAGCGCAGCGCGTTTCTATCGCACGGGCCCTTATCGGCAGCCCTGACCTCATCATTCTCGACGAACCATCAACGGGCATCGACCGCAAGAGCCAAGAAGGCATTTACGCACTCTTGCGCTCATTAAATCAAGAGCATCATATTACGATTATCTCTGTAGAGCATAATTTAGAAATGGCCCTTGCCAACTCGACAAATATCTATCACATAGCAAATGGTCAAGGTCATCTCTGCTCCCCTGAGCAATATGCTAGCGAAATCATGCATAACACGGGACGCAATCCTGTGGACCATAAAAACTGCTCATGCTTTACTGACGTGACGGCTCAGGCTCAGGCTCAGGCTCAGGCTCAGGCTCAGGCTCAGGCTCAGGCT
>JAIITD010000124.1 GCA_022737715.1 Veillonella sp. | reverse complement strand
ATGCAAATGGTGCGTGATGCGGCGATGATTGTCAATAAACCAATCGCATTGTTGCTCGACACAAAAGGTCCAGAGGTTCGTCTTGGCCTATTTAAAGAGGGCAAGGTATTCCTCGAAGCGGGTCAACAATTTACATTGACTACGGATGATATAGAAGGTACGCAAAACATTAGTACTGTAAACCATAAAGGTTTAGTAGGCGATGTTCACGTTGGTGATACAGTCCTTTTAGCAGATGGCCTCGTAAGATTAACCATCGATGCTATTGAAGGTAATAACATCATTACGACCGTTCAAAACAGTGGTGAAATTGGCAATCGTAAACGCGTGGCTGTGCCAGGTGTAGCGCTTAGCTTGCCTCCTGTATCCGAGCAAGATGAATTAGATTTGCGTTTTGGCTGCCAACAAGGTGTAGATTTTGTGGCCGCATCTTTTATGCAACGCGCTAAGGATGTAGTGGCTATTCGTCGCATCTTGGAATCTGAACAAAAGGATATTAAAATTATCGCCAAAATTGAAAATGCTGAAGGGGTTAATAATATTGATGAAATCCTCGATGTAGCAGATGGTCTTATGATCGCCCGTGGTGATTTGGGTGTAGAAATTCCAGCCGAAGAAGTACCAGTATTGCAAAAGATGATGATTGAAAAATGTAATCGCCTTGGTAAACCTGTTATTACGGCTACACAAATGTTGGAATCTATGATTCAAAATCCTCGTCCTACGCGCGCCGAAGCGAGTGACGTGGCCAATGCTATCTTAGATGGCACCGATGCGATTATGCTGTCTGGCGAAACGGCTAATGGCGCATATCCTGTGGAAGCCGTTACGACGATGACACGTATTGCAGAGGTAACGGAGCAATCCGCTATTTATGATCATAAGAGCAGAACGCAAGAAAGCGATGATGTGACCACTACTGAGGCTGTATGTTTGGCTAGTGTGCGCGTTGCTAGTGATTTAGGGGCGGCAGCTATTTTGACCTGCACCGAATCTGGTCATACTGCAATCAGTGTGGCTCGCCACCGTCCTGATTGTAAAATTATCGCTATTACACCGCATGATGAAACGATTCGCCGCATGCAATTGTGCTGGGGCGTTGAGGCCATCAAGGGCCGTGAAAATATCAATTCTGATGAGATGGTAAAACAGGCGATTACCGGTGCACTTGGTGCAAATGCCATTAACTCTGGTGATTTAGTTGTTGTTACCGCTGGCGTGCCATCTGGTTCTACGGGTACCACGAATATGATTCGCGTTCATATTGCAGGCAAGGTATTGTTGTCTGGCAATGGTATCTTGCGTAAATCCGCTACGGGTCGAGTATTTATTGCTGCTAATCATAAAAATGATTATGAAAGCTTCCAATCTGGCGATATCCTCGTAGTAGGGACAATGGAACCAGAATTGATGAATATTGCTAAACGGGCTGGCGGTATTGTAGCCGTTGAGGATGGTTATACATCAGATAGTGCTATTGCGGGCATTACCTATGGTATTCCTGTTATCTTAGGCGCCAAAGATGCTCATGACGTACTACTGGAAGGTGCAGAGGTCACCATCGATGGCGAACGGGGCAAGGTCTTTGCAGGCATTGCGAATGCACGGTAAGCAATATATAATATAAATAGGTTGGTCATAAAAAAGGAGTACGACTATGGATGATAAAGAATGGCGTACCTTTGTAACCGTTGTGGATGAAGGTAATATAACAAAAGCGGCTGAAAAACTATTTGTTTCGCAACCTGCTTTGAGCTATCGACTGCGTCATTTAGAGGATAGCGTAGGGTACTCCTTGTTGCTTCGTACGACAGAAGGCATTGCATTGACGCCGCAAGGTGAAATCTATTATGACTATTGTAAACGTATGCTTCATGATAGAGAAGCCTTGGAACATGCGTTGACATCGTCTACTGGTAAGATTCAAGGTACCTTGAAGATTGCATCGTCCATTAATTTTGCAGATTATGAATTACCAGCTTTGTTGAAATCGTTCCGCGAACAGTATCCAGATGTACATATTCAAGTTAAGACAGCTTTCAGCCATCAAGTTGTAAAGATGTTTAATACCGGTGATTGTATGGTGGCGTTTGCACGCGGCGGCTATGAAGTATCAGGCAATTCAGAATTGTTGTTGGAAGAACCGTATTGCTTGGTATATAAAGAGCTAGTACCACCAGAATCGTTAGAGAAGGTGCCATTCATTAGATACCAAACCGATGCGTCAGTAGCCAATATCATTGAAAAATGGTGTGCCGAGCATTTTGAGGCACCACCTATTGTAGCGATGGACGTCAATTCCATGAGTACATGTCGTCACTTTGTTCGGGCCGGACTCGGATGGTCTATCCTAACCTATATGGGGCTTGGATCTTGTAAAGACAAAGATATTTACGTTAGCCCATTGCGTAGCAAGGATGGCACGTATATTACGCGGGATACCAATATGGTATACACAAAGGAGTCGGCTAATTTAATTGCTGTTAAAACGTTTATCGAGTACGTACGAGATTACTATAAAAAGCACACTGTCGTAGACGATAGTATTTTTAGAGAATATCAATCATAACATGTAAGTGCATGTATACATCTTTTTAGAGTTGTATGCATGCATTTTTTACATTTATATCTAAAAAACTATGAGTAAAATGCATAAAAAGTATGAATGACAGTTATAAAAATTTTTATGACCCCTATAAAGGTAATCTATTTTTCAGAAAATGATTATCAACGTATAATGAAAGCATACTAAAACAAGAATTCATGAGTAATAGTCGCGTATTACGAATTACTTGGGTAGTGTTAGGATGAACAGTATATGCCTATGTTTATAAGAAAGGAAAAAACATGGAAAGACTTGTAAAATTAGCCGTTATCGTGCTAATCCCAATTATCCTCTGGTTTACAACTCCACCAGCAGGGCTTTCTGCGGAAGCGTGGCGCCTATTTGGTTTCTACATCGCAGGTATCTTAGGTTTGATTTTAAAACCATATCCAATTCAAATTATTTTATTATCCGTATTATCTGCTTCTGCATTATTCATGGACAATGCAAAAGATATTTTGGTAGGTTATGGCTCAACAGCATTGTGGATGATCATTGCAGCCTTCTCCTTGAGCGTTGCATTTGGTAAAACTGGTCTTGGTCACCGTGTGGCTTACCACTTAATCCGTGCATTCGGTTCCACAGTATTGCGTTTAGGCTATGTAACAGCGCTTCTTGATTTAATCTTGTCTCCAGCAACACCTTCTAATACAGCACGTGCAGCTGGTATCGTATATCCTATTAACTTATCCATTGCAGAATCTATCGGTTCTTATCCTGGTGATACTGCAAAACGCGGCGGTTCCTTTATCTTGATGAATGGTTACTTCGTAACAAAGATTACGTCCTTCATGTTCTTAACAGCTATGGCTCCTAATGTGTTAGCACTGGATTTCGTTACTAAGATTACAGGCCTTACTATGAACTGGGTTGAATGGGCATTAGCTTTGGCACTTCCTGGACTTGTAATGTTATTTTTTGTTCCTCTTGTAGGCTACTGGATTGACCGTCCTGAATCTGTAAAAATTGACAACAAGAAATTGGCAGATGAAGGCCTTGCAAAATTAGGACCTATGAAAATGTCTGAAAAAATCTTGGCTGTTGTATTCATCCTTGCTCTTCTTGGTTGGGCATGGCCTTCTATTGGATATTTTTTCCCAGCTGTCGCTTTTGATTTGAGTCCTACAGCAGTAGCATTAGTCGCTATGACTGTTGTTTTCTTATCCGGCATCATTACATGGGATGATATGGTTCAAACAAAAGCTGTTTGGAACACATTCATCTGGTTCGGTGCTATCCTTGGTTTATCCACAGCGTTAACAAAAGCTAAATTCTTTGCTTGGCTTGCTACATTCATGCAAACCAACTTGGCACTCGATGTATCTCCACTTGTAGTAGTATTGATTCTTTCCGCTATTAGCGTTGTAATTCGTTACTTATTCGCTTCTAGTACCGCATATATCGCATCCATGCTTCCTGTATTCTTAACGGTAGGTATGGCAGCCGGTGTTAACCCTGTTATGTTTGGTCTAGTATTGCTTGCTACAAATGCATTTGGTGGTCTCGTAACTCACTACGGTGCATCCCCTGGTCCTATTATCTACTCTGCAGGTTATAATAACTTGAAAGAATGGTGGACTGCTGGTGGTATCTTAGCGGTATTAAGCTGGATCTTACTCTTTGTAATAGGTATCCCTTGGTGGACTTTCATCGGTATGATTTAATCACCATCTAATTTATACTCATCATTGTTTTTACGGCTTGGGCCAGACTTCGCGACGGTCTGGTCTTTGCCATTTGATATATTTTTTAGTGAAAGGATGTAACATGGCACAATTAGTGAAAGCTGCGCAAGCAGGCTTCGACGAAAAAAATGATGCATTAGTTACGGTAGAACCGATTGCTAGCGGCATCGAAATCGAATTGACTTCCAAAGTTATGCGTCAATATGGCGACCAAATTAAATCTGTTATCTTGAACACAGTTAAAGAGGCTGGTTTTGATGGCGTAAAAGTAACTGTACAAGATAAAAACGCTTGGGATTACACAATTAAAGCTCGCGTGTTGGGCGCATTAGAAAGGGGGAGCAAAGCATAATGGCTAACGATAAAACATTTCCAGAAGTAAAAACTAATCCGCTTACAGAAGCGGCTAAAAAACGCTTATCCCGTTCCATGATGTTCGTTCCTGGTAATACACCAAAAATGATTAACAGTGCTGATATCCACGGCTCTGACTCCATCATGATCGATATCGAAGATTCCGTGCCTATTACAGAAAAAGACACAGCTCGTCTTTTGACTGCAGAAGCATTGAAATCCCGTAAATTCCGCGCTGAAACAGTTGTTCGTATCAACCATCCTACGCAAACTCCTTATGGTTATGACGATCTTGATGTTATCGTTCCTGCTAAACCTGAT
>JAIITD010000123.1 GCA_022737715.1 Veillonella sp. | reverse complement strand
CCTCAATTGACTGTTCGTGTATCTGGTTATGCAGTACACTTCAACAAATTGACGAAACAACAACAAGATGAAGTTATTTCCCGTACATTCCATCAACAAATCTAATCGAGGTTTTCTATGACAGGACGTATTCATTCACTAGAAACGATGGGTACGGTTGATGGTCCAGGCATGCGCATGGTGGTGTTCCTTCAAGGATGCCCCATGCGTTGTGCCTATTGCCATAATCCAGACACGTGGAATGAAGAAAGCCAAGAAGCTAAGTTCATGACCGTCGAAGAGATTTGGCAACAATATGAACGTAACCGTCAGTTTTATACGAACGGTGGCATTACTGTCACAGGTGGGGAAGCATTGATGCAAATCGACTTTGTCATCGAGCTTTTCACATATTTTAGTGAAAGAAACGTCCATACCTGTTTAGATACAAGTGGAATTTGTTTTGATCCCCACCAAGAGGTGGCATACCGTAAGTTACTGAGCGTAACGAGTCTCGTCATTTTGGATATTAAGGACATCGATCCTACCGTCCACAAATGGCTAACCGCACAGCCTTTAGAACCAATCCTTCAATTCGCAAAACTGACAGCTGATGTAAATGTGCCGATTTGGGTGCGTCATGTGGTGGTACCTACCGTTACAGACAACGCAGATCGCCACTATAGGCTAGGCTTTTTCTTAGGCTCACTACGCAACTTACAGGCCGTCGACTGTTTACCATATCATGTGATGGGTGTTGCTAAATACAAGGAATTAGGTATTACCTACCGCCTTGATGGCATCCCGGCCGCTACAAAGGATTTAGCCGCCAAAGCGAGCAAAACCGTTGTAGAAGGCATAAAAGCATATCGTAGACATTGGTGGAGTCCCATCAAAACACAAACTAATCATAATCAAGTTTGAGGATAACTACCTCCCTTGATATATATAATATATATATTAAAAACTTGATCTATGATACTAGCCCTAAACGAAAATACCCCCTGACCACACAACCGGTCAGGGGGTATTTGTGTATCTATTAGGAAACGACGTTAATCGGTTCACCTTTCAAGAAGGCTTGTACGTTATCGCGGATAATGCCTACTAAACGTTGACGTGTTTCAAGGCCTTTCCAACCCATGTGGGGCGTGATAATAACATTATCAAGTGTATATAATGGGCTATCTTCAACTGGAGGTTCTACCTCTTGTACATCAAGGCCAGCACCATGAATACGTTTAGCCGCTAAAGCTTCACAAAGGTCAGCTTCATTAATAAGTGGACCACGGCCTGTATTGACAATGACTGCATTAGGTTTCATCTTAGCGATGGTCTTTTTATTAATCATATGCTTAGTTTTGTCATTCAATGGGCAGTGCAATGTAATATAATCACTATTTTCTAGCAATTCATCAAGGCTTACATAGCGAATCCCGTCGCCATCAGCCTTTGGTGTACGCGTATGAATCAAGATGTTCATGCCTAGTGCTTTTGCTACTTTAATCACTTCCATACCGATGTGACCCGCACCAATAACACCTAATGTTTTACCGTTGACTTCCGTATGGCTCACTTGTAGATGTTTTGTGAAATTGCTACGATTGCCTTTAGCGAGCATAGCGATTTGTTGTTGCATCGTGGATGCAAAATTAAGAATCATCATGATTACTGTATGTGCTACACGTTCTGTACTATAGGCAGGGATATTGCACACTGTAATGCCTTTTGCACGCGCTGCATCAAGGTCGATATTGTTATAGCCTGTACCAGCTTCTACGATGAGCTGTACTGTATCTGGAAATTGTGAAAGCAATTCAGCATCAACAGGAATCTCTTTTGTAACTACTACGCGAGCCCCTTGAATGCGTTCGATAAGTTCTGCATTTGTGCTATCGTCATAAACTTTAACATCATTTGATAGAATGGAAAAATCTAACAAGTGATCGTAATTCATCTTGCTAGCATTAACTACTACAACTCGTTCGTTCATCGTATCCTCCTAATTTCTACTAATAGTAAATGTATTATACATTAATTATACTACAAGCTACTACATATTATATGCTAATTCATCATAGCCTATGCAGATTAAAACTAATTACGCCCTGAATGTAAATCCAAATGAAATTTTAGCATAAACTTTCACAAAACTATTGTTTAATTCCCTAAAAGTTATACAATAAAAGTAATGTATTTTAGGAGTGAAATAAGCATGAGACCAACATATTTAACGATTGATACAAGCTTGGTTCGCGAGAACCTACGAAAAATAAAAGATAGCCTCCCTGAATGGAGTACATCCACAGCGGTTATCAAGGCCAACGGATATGGTCATGGTAGCGTTATGATGGGACGTATTGCGGTGGAAGAAGGATATGAATCCCTCGCTGTCGCGATTCCGGAGGAATCTGTACCACTTCGCAATGCTGGTATTATGGTGCCTATTTACCTATTAGGCCTTACGAGACCACAATCCTTTGAGCTCGTAGCGGATACCAATTCAATTCCTGCAGTCTGTGAATCTACAGATTTAGAGGCTCTCAATAAGGTGGCTGACAATCACGATATGATTATTCGCGTAGCTGTAGCGGTGGATACAGGCATGCATCGCATCGGCATCAAGCCAGAGGATGCTGTAGCATTTATTAAACGCGTTGAGTCCTATCCTAATCTCGAAGTAGACGGATTCTTTTCACATATGAGTAATGCTGATGCGGCTGATCAAAGCCACGCTCATGGTCAAGCGCAAAAGTTCCATAAAATGGTGGACGAGATCCGTGCCTTTAGACCTGATGCGGACTATCGGTTCTCCCTTGCCAACAGTGCTGGCCTATTATCCGTAAAAGATAGTCTATTCACAGATGCACGGCCTGGTATTATTCAATACGGCATCATGCCATCTCTAGATGTGCCAAATCGGTTAGGATTAAAGCCAGTCCTCTCCTTCCACAGCGAAGTTGTACACGTACAGCATCTCGAAGCAGGTGAAGGTATCGGCTACGGTTCTACCTATGTTACACCAGAACCGATGACAATCGCTACTATTCCTGTAGGCTATGCCGACGGGTATCCACGCAGCCTATCTAATCGTGGTACCGTTCTCATCCAAGGTACCCGTTGCCCTGTTGTAGGACGCATTTGTATGGACCAATTCATGGTAGCAATACCTGATACGATTACGGTCAAACCAGGGGACAAGGTTGTACTATTGGGTTCTCAAGGTCATGAAAGCATCTCGGCTCTTGAAATTGCAGCCCTTGCCTCCACCATTCCTTATGAAATCTTCTGTGGCTTCTCTGATCGCGTGCCACGACAATACATATAAAATAAAGAGGATGACACCAGTGATTTCAATGTCATCCACAAAAGCAAAAGCACCACCGAAATTCGGTGGTGCTTTTATTCTCCTATACCATACACATATGGATTGTGTGTGTTGTGTGTGTATTGTGTGTTGTGAGAGAGATATTTTATATACATCATGTATATACTTATGAATTGGGAGGGAACCCTTCATAAGGAGGCCCTAAGGCGACAGACGGCATAGGAGAGAGTCAATGTTTGTCTGATCCACCAAAGGGCCCGCATCGGGGTGCACTGGGAGATTCTATGCACCCCACGCGCCGATGGGATGACGCGATGCATGTGTATTGGTATAGTAGATTATTTATGAGCTTTATCTGCTTTTTCAGCCTTTACAGCTGGTGCAGATTGAGCTTTTTTATTGGATTTTACGACCTTAGTTGTTTTATGGTCTTTTGTATCCGCTTTTACAACCTTTGTTGTTTTTGCATCCTTTTTATCTGCTTTTGCAACTACAGGAGTTGTATCAGCATCCATGGACGCAGCTGCAGGATTAGCTACAGCAGGAACTACAACAGGTTGTGCAGTTTCGTTTACTGCAGGTTTTGCAGCTTCAGCTGTTGCAGGTTTAGTAGCCTCAGCTGTTGCAGGTTTAGCAGCTTCAGGTGCTACAGGTTTAACAGTTTCAGGTGCTACAGGTTTAGCAGTTTCAGTCACTGCAGGTTTAGTATTTTCATTTGCTACAGGTTTGATAGCTGCAGATACATCAATTTTTGGTGTTGTTGCTTCTTGTTTTACTACTGGTGCAGTTTGTACTGCTTCTTTAACGACCGGCACAGGTTGTACTTGTGGGGCTTCTACTGCATAAGCAACTACGCTAGTGCCTAATACACCAGCTACTGCCAATGCAAGGCTAGTTCTTACGATAGATTTCTTCATCATGTCCTCCTAAGATTCAAATAGTCAATCGCATATGAGCTATGGAATATAACCTATATACAATCACATCTGTTTACCACCTAGGCCTATGGCGGCCAACTGAGACCATCTTAGCCACCGCGTATGAGATGTAAATTAAGATATCTGACCTACCCAATTTATTGTATGAAATATATATGAATATTCAGCTAAATCTCTATAGAATTTTTATAACCCCTATTCATGAATCATCAATTCATATTATGGCCGTTAATTTCTGTAAAAGCCCATACTATGTAATCTCTCCCATATTAGTAAATACTAATTTTTCCAATATGATAGATAGCTAGATAATTCATGAGTAAATTTTTAGAAAAAACTCTACACATATAAAAAATCCACATGAACCGACCCCTTAATGTTAGACCAAAAATCTTAACGTTAAGGATGTCGGTTTTTCTAAAAAATTACTTCCGTTTTTACTTCCACTAAGTATATATTATCGGAAGTGAATGTTTTTCTATGCCTGAAAAGCATAGACTATTAATGAGAATGAGTGAGTATCTAATACTTTACAAAATTATTGATAAGTTGTAATATAATAAATGACTAAAGAAAGAAATAATTTGCATCGCTTAATGCAAAAGAAAAAGACGGTACTGAGAATACCGTCTTTTTTATATGTGCTAGTTACTTGCTAAGATATCTATCTAGCCACTTGCAGATGTAGTGACAAGTTACACCTGCTATGATAGATACTATTAAAATAACTATTTAATTACATACGAACAGCAAGCATAACTAGGCC
>JAIITD010000122.1 GCA_022737715.1 Veillonella sp. | reverse complement strand
TCAGCATCCGTTTTTACGCTTCTAATACTGGATTTAATGTTTGGCAATTGAGTCACCTCCTTAAAAATCGTTTCTTATACCTGAATGATTATATCATACAAGATATTGTGACGCAAGGATTATATTACACAATACGACTATTTCATAATATCTTTTAAAAATGATGTGCCTACAGCATATGGTGAAAGTCCAAAGTTCGCTAATACAGTTTGCCCTATATCACCAAAACTATGGCGTAAACCTAAATCAATAGCCCCTTTCATACTTGGACTATAGACAAGCAATGGAACTCGTTCACGTGTATGATCTGTACCACTCCAAGTTGGATCATTACCATGATCGGCTGTGATGATGAGCAAATCATCAGCTTTCAACAATGGTAATAAACCGCTCAATTGGTAATCGAAATCTTCGATGGCGCGTTTATATCCTTCTACGTTACGGCGATGACCATATAGACTATCAAACTCTACAAGGTTCACCATCATGAGGCCACTTTTAAAGGAAGAACCTAATAAGTAAGGCACCACATTCATGCCGTGAGCATTCGATTTCGTTGGATAGCTTTCATCCCATCCGACATGAGCATAGATATCGCCAATTTTGCCGACGGCCACCGTAGGAATTTTAGCAGCTTGTAATTCCTGTTGCACCATGCGGTGTTCAGGCATACGGCTATAGTCATGACGATTCGAGGTGCGTACAAAATGACCTGGTTTACCTATAAACGGACGAGCTATGATACGTCCTACATAATAATCCCCAACGCAAACCTTATTACGCGTAATTTCGCACATCCGATATAAATCCTTTAGAGGAATTACATCCTCGTGCGCTGCAATTTGAAATACCGAATCGGCAGAGGTATACACAATAGGTTTCCCCGTTTTCATGTGCTCCACGCCAAGGCGCTCGATAATTTCTGTACCGGATGCAACCTCATTACCAAGATATCCATAACCAGTTTCTTTGGTGAAGGTATCCATTAAATCCTTAGGGAATCCATTGTAAAAAGTAGGGAATGGAACCGTAACAGGATGACCCATCATTTCCCAATGACCACTGGTTGTATCCTTTCCCGTACTTACTTCCTCCATTTTCCCATACGCACCTATAACAGGTGTTTCATCGGACTTAATATCCGCAATATTTGCCAAGCCTAGAGAACGCAATGTGGGACAATGAATCAAACCTGCTGTTGATTCAATATGACCTAATGTATTAGACCCTTCATCATTAAAATTTGCAGCATCTGGGGCATGACCAATACCGACAGAATCCATAACTAATATAATGATTCTTTTATACATAATAACTCCTATTGTAATATTCAACTACAATATTACATGCTATACTACCATTAAGAGCCAAATGACGTGAGTTAACGTCTTATTTAAGATATGGCATAGCAAGCATAAGTGCTGCCAGTGATTTACTATCCTTAATTTGCTCAGCCTTGATAGCCTCTAATAATTCAGGCAATGTATAGTATTCAAGTTCTACATATTCATCAGGATCCCAGTTAGTTTCACCCATCGTCAGTTCTTTTGCTAAATATAAATGTAACACTTCATTACAGAAACCAGGACTTGTTGCAATAGTTCCCAATGGAATCCACTGATTGGCACGGTAACCTGTTTCCTCTGCTAACTCACGTTTAGCACAGTTAATAGGTTCTTCGTTAGGATCTAATTTACCTGCTGGAATTTCAAGCAAAGGTTGTTGCAAAGCATAACGGAATTGACGTTCCATCACAATTTTATTGTCTTCTGTAACAACTACGATTGCTGTAGCACCTGGATGATGGACAACTTCACGCCACGCTTCATTACCATTTACATCAGCTATATCGTAGGTAACTTTGATTAATTTACCATCAAACATCATTTCGCTAGATTTTTGTATTTCTTTGCTAATTGCCATACTTAATTCCTCGTATATATAAAATGATTGTTATATTATAAAACCTACAACTCATTATAGCACAAATTAATTACACCAAAAGAAGGTTCCTACTAGTCATATTACGACTAATAAGAACCTGTTTTAATAAGAGTATATAAATGTTACGCTACCTTTACATAGCCGTTTAAAACCGTATCTACAATGCTACACTTTGCATCTAGCTCTGCTTTAAGGGCCGTTTCAGGATCGAGTTCTCTAAATACTACCATATCTACGATAGATTTCGAGAATCCAGATACGAGTATGACACCGCTTGGATGCATTTGAATAGGAATTGTGTTATGTGCATAGACAGATACATTCCAGAAGATAAGCCGTGGCATAGTGTACCCAAGGGCTTCAAATTTCTGGCGACATGATTCAATAACGGTCGTGTTATCCTCATGCTTTGTAGCCTGATCAAACTGCATATCCGAAATGATAAGACACGCTGAAGGTAACTCATCTTGACGCAGATGATTTTTAACAGCTGTGTCGAGGATCAAATCAAAGGTTGCCTCTATATCCGTATTGCTGTAATCGTCAAAGCGATGTAAGCGTCTCAGCTTATCTCGCAAAGTTTCACACATCGAAATGTCTACCATCTGAGGGCGATTACTAAAGGTAATGAATCGATTTTTAAAGGATTCATTCTTGTTATGCTGTGCACAATACAAGGCAATCGAATCTGCTACGCTAAGTGCGGTAACGGAACTATTACCAGATAGTTGTTGCCCCATAGATCCAGACCCATCTCGTATGACTAAGATATCGTCATAATCCTTAGGCGGTTCTTGGGCATGCCATAATTGCTCTAAGGTTTCATCATACGGTTTTAAAATATTCCTCCAGCAACTATTATTGTCTATATAGGCTTGTACTATATCATATAAGAACATAGAATTGGCATTAATCTTAACAGAATCATCGCCCTTTTCTAATGATGTAAGATACGCCTGGCGGCGTTCTTCATCATGTTTTAAAAAGGCATTACGATATTTAAGATTGGCCTTAGATGGTACATGATTATAATTAATATCGTTCCATTGGTTAAGAGAAGCCTTGCGATCTACCACCGCTAAATGTTCGCGCAATTTAGACAACATTTTACGATACTCTCGTGCATTTAGATGCAACAAGGATTGTAAAATAGCCGCCTCAGAACGTTTTTGCTTAGACGATGTATTATTGGACGGCATCCATTTCGCTAACAAGCTAATAGAGTCACCGAGTCCACACCCTATTACATCACGTCTAAACTGATTGGCAATTAGCTCACCCAGACCATCACGTAAGACGCTACTCATCGTATCAAAGAAGATGCGTAGCACATCATCCCAACGACCATAATTCCACAACTCGGTACCAATAATGAACTGCAATGCCATCTCTGGATGCAAGTCACCGATTTTAGTGAGCATCATACGAAATACATCGCGTTCACCAAGACCGAGCTTAATATGTCGAGCATACATAAGCCATTTCATAGTATAAAGAGGATCTTCCTCATAGGATGTAATGAATAAACGTAACGCTTCTACTGCATCCATAGCGCGATCTGCACGATAGAAATATCGGTTATGTTTACTTTTACCATAAAAATCAACTGCGACCTGACGCAATGCAGGCACAGAAAAATTAAGGTCAACCAATGTACTACCGCTCGTACGATACGCAGTACCGTCATTAGCAGTATAAGATTTCTCATTGTTTGTTAAAGCGTCCATAAATGTATTCATAGTTCATATCTCCTTGGCATATAAAAAACCGCTGCGGATTATCACAACGTAAATTTTGAAAGCAAAATAAACAAGACAACCATTAGCGGTTACAATACAAAGTTCAAGACAATTACTAACCTCACTGAGGCTAAGGATAACTAGACACGATACTCTAGACCAAAGGGTCTCCAAAATCACTTTTTCTGGTTAAATCATCAAAGATTGCTGCTAGTGTCTAACCTTATGAATCGTTTATGAACGATAACTATGAAATTATACTAGATTCTATACTCATCTCAATAAAGCTATGTATGTGACGGGATTGCTGTTAGAATCTAAGTCTTTCTGTTCTACATGTTGGTGATTACTTTCACCTGATGATGTAATTATAATACACGTATCCGTGTGTGTCAATAATTATTTTTAAAATATTTTGCTTTTTTGAAAGTTAGAACTAGCAACACATGTTTTACTGCATTGCTAGTCCACTACAGTTACTACTAATACTCTGCCTCAACGCGCCAAATTTCATCAGCTAACCATTTCAATGGTCCGCGTGAAGGACGTAGAAATCTTGCTGCCATACCCTCTATGTTAAGTTGTGTTGATTTAAATTGACCTGTTTTACACCAAATAGCAAAGTGTTCACAGTTATGGCCAAACAAGTTATAATCGCCTTTTCCAATCATGGATCTTGCACGTTGAACAGTTTTACGAGGCCCATAAAATCTAGCAGTTACATCAGAGTCTTGGAAAATAGATAATAAACTATCATCTTCAGCAATATATAAGGTATCTCCATCACAAAACTCTTCAATGCTAGTTTCAGCAATGCGTCCATCAAGTGGCGAATCCCCTTTTATATAGTGGATAATTTTATGATATCCAGCATATACGCCATAATGTTGATATACATCACCAAAGAAAAAGTTACTTCGTTGACAAAATACAATATCACCTAATTTTAACTTTCTTGAACTCATTATTACTCTCCCTTACAACACATTATTTATGATTATTCATATACGTAATAATATCATCTAATGAAATATTTTGATTCTTGCCTCGTAATAATCGCCATACCTTTCTAACTAATTTATAGAATAGATATAAACCAGCCAATGGCCAGAATACACCAAATGGGTTTTGTTCAAATGGATTCCGTGGATGTGGAAATGGTCCAGGGATAGGACCTATAATATTAGGCCAATTGTGTTCATGATACACCCCTTCAGGATGAACACCAGTTTTATTTTTATTGGAAGAAATATACTCTACTACATCGTCGTATAATTTAGGATCTTCTTTTTTTACACTTTCAAGAGCTTCTTTAATAACATCTGTTTTCATACCATACACCTCTATACTACAAAGAATATAATGTTCTAAATAATTTATCTTAGAGCTTATACATAT
>JAIITD010000121.1 GCA_022737715.1 Veillonella sp. | reverse complement strand
GCTTCTGCTGGTTTACCTTCTTCATTATGTTCTAGACCTGTAGAAAGGAATAGACCATTTTTCATGCCAGGAATCGTACGAGGAGAAATGCCATCTTCTGTCAATTCAAAGCGTTTGAAGTATTTAGGTTGTTCCAATTCAGGAAGGTCTGCTTCCTTCATCATTTTACCGCGATTAATAGGTACACGGTTCAAGTCGAATGTAGGAACAGATTGTTTATTCAAGCCTTGTTGTAAATCAGGCATGAAGATAACTGGGCATTGATACATTTCTGCCAAGTTGAAAGCCTTTTGAATTTCGTAGAAACATTCTTCGATGGATGTAGGGGAGATTACGATACCTGCGTAGTCGCCATGTGCATTGTAGCAAGCCGCATCAATATCGGATTGTTCTACCTTTGTAGCCATACCTGTGGATGGGCCGGAACGTTGTACGTCGATAACAACCATAGGAAGTTCAGCCATGGAAGCCATGGACAAGGATTCTGCCATCAAGGATAAACCAGGGCCAGAAGTACATGTGAAACCACGAACACCTGCGTATACACCGCCCATAGCAGTCATACAAGCTGCGATTTCGTCTTCTGTTTGAACGATAGTAGCACCTAATTTATCCATGTTTTTAATCATGTATTCCATTACTTCAGATGCTGGAGTAATAGGATAGGATGCCATGAAACGGGAACCTGCTGCAATAGCACCAAGAGCACATGCTTCATTACCTAATAAGAACATTTGATCTTTCTTACCAGGAGCTGGTAATGTATCGATTTCTACATCACCTAATTTTTCCATTACAAGACTATGACCATCATCAAAAGCTGCCAAGTTTTTATCCACGATTTCTTGGGATTTTTTCGCAAATTTTGCAGCGATTGCATCTTTAAACATCTTAGTGTCAAAACCAAGAAGTGCTACGGACATACCAAGTGCTACGATATTACGCATCAACAAGGAACCTTGTTTCATTGCCGTTTCAGAGATTGGCAAGGATAAGCAGTTAACTTTGGAACCTTCAAATTTAGAAAAATCTGGTTTTACTTTACTATCGCAGATGATATAACCACCATCACGCACTTCACCACCGTGCATATCAACAGTTTCTTGGTCAAGAGCCAACAAGAAGTCTACGCCTTCACCAATGGACATAACTTGTTCCAATGCAACGCGCAATGCGAAGGTAGTATGACCACCTTTGATACGGGATGCAAACAAACGTTGACTGTATAGAGAATATCCTTCTTTTGCAAGGATTGTAGCCATGATTTCGCCACAGCTCTCGATACCTTCACCTTGTTGTCCACCCATTTTCCAGATAAAATCTTTACGTTTTTGCAAGAGATTCACCCTCCTTAGGATATAATTACAATGCTGACAAGAGTCTACCCTATGTATATTAATTACAGCTAAGTAATAAACCTGTCTTATAGTGCAATTGTAACATGTATAGTAACCCTTTTACAATGTAACATTTCATAATTATTCTTCTTTAATACGTTCAATTACCGTATGTAGTCTATCAGTAGTAAAGAAAATTTCCTCTAATACAAGACCTTGAGCTGGTGCTGTTTTTCCAATTCGCTTACGATCCTTTGCGGCCAATAGGTCCGGAATCTGTGCCACTGATTTTCGTCCTAGCCCAATATCCACTAATAAGCCAGCTATATTTCGAACCATATGATATAAAAATCCATCACCCACAACAGAAATATCAATACGACCTGCATTTTCTTTGATACCGATGGCATAAATGGTTTTTACAGGATCCACCGGTGTCGTATTAGCCCCTTTCAGTGTAGAAAAATCATGCGTTCCTTCAAGAGCTTTGCCTGCTTGACGCATAGCTTCAACATCTAGTGGTTTCTTGACATGCCAGTGATACCGCTGCCCCATAGGGTCTGCAATTTCTCGATTATAAATGGAGTAAATATACTCCTTGCCAAAGATATTATGACGCGGTTTCCAGTCTAATGGTATTTCAATAGCTTCTGTTACAACAATATCCTTAGGCAAATGAGCTATCGTTGCCCGAGGGATATTTTCTACCGGTATGGATCCCGATGTTTGGAACGCACAAACTTGAAATCGTGCATGTACGCCCGCATCGGTGCGAGACGCACCATAAATTTGGATTGGTTCAGCACAAATAATAGATAAGGCCTTTTCCAAAGCCCCTTGAACAGTAATGCCCTTATCAGCAGATTGTTTCTGATAACCAGCTAAATCAGTACCATCATAGGCCACAATTAATCGTATATTCCGCATTATCCTAACCACCATAGGATTAATAAAATAGCTGTTACAATAAACACAGCACCTAATCCTACATAGTCAACCCATGTAATGCTGAGTTCTTTCATACGCGTACGATTAACACCACCGCGATAGCAACGTGCTTCCATAGCGATAGCCAATTCATCGGCACGACGAAATGCACTAATAAATAATGGCACAAGAAGAGGCACCATATTTTTAGCCCGCTGAATAATCGAACCCGTTACAAAATCAGCACCACGAGCCGATTGAGCTTTCATAATACGATCCGTTTCATCAAGCAAAGTAGGAATAAAACGCAATGCAATGGTCATCATCATAGCTAGTTCATGAGCCGGCACACCGATGCGGCGGAATGGGTTTAGCAAATGCTCAATACCATCTGTAAGCCGTATAGGTGATGTCGTATAGGTTAGTAATGACGAAAATAGGATTAAGAATACTAAGCGTGCCGCCATTTGCAAGCCCATAGCAATTCCATTATCCGTAATGTTAATAATGCCATAGGAAATGATGCTATTACCCGGAGTCGTAAAGATATGAATCCCCATTGTAAATACGATGATAATCCACAATGGTTTTATCGCATTCCACATCAAACGTAATGGCAGACGAGACAATAACATGGCGCCAATGGTGAAAGCCGCCACAATGCCGTACGCCAATGGTGTATTGGCTAAGAATATGGCAACAACGAAAATGGTAGTCCCTATAATTTTCGCCCGTGGGTCCATGCGATGTAACAACGAGTTACCAGGGAAGAATTGGCCAATTGTAATATTATTTAACATGTTGACCTCCTTCTAGAATAGCTTGTACAGCATCATCTACTGTTAATACTTCGTTTGATACATCAAGACCTCGGTTCCGCAACGATTCAATCAATACGGATACAGGTGGCACATCAACGCCAACCTGTTGTAATACATCTCGATGATGATTAAAGATATCTAGGGGTTTACCATCCAGTACAATCTGACCCTTATCTAATACAATGAGACGATTCGCCATGCGTGAAATATCTTCCATATTATGAGATACGAGGATGACTGTTACATCCTTTTCCTTATGTAGTTTAATAATTTCATCAAAGATTTCTTCACGCCCAAATGGATCAAGGCCTGCAGAAGGTTCATCGAGTACAAGGAAATCCGGTTCCATCGCCACTACTCCAGCTATGGCAACGCGGCGCATTTGACCGCCAGATAGATGAAATGGAGAACGTTCAGCATAGGTATCATAATCTAGTCCTACAAAGGCCATAGCTTCACGCACTCGCCGATCTACCTCTTCTGCATCAAGACCTAAATTTTTTGGACCAAATGCAATGTCTTCGGCAATCGTTTCCTCGAAAAGTTGATGTTCAGGGTATTGGAATACCATACCCACCTTATGGCGCATATGTTTTGCTTCGTCAGTTTTTTCACTTACGTCTACACCATTGACCGTCACTTTACCCGTCGTAGGGTGTAGTAGACCGTTAAGATGTTGCACAAATGTAGATTTACCGGATCCAGTATGTCCAATAATGCCAAGAAATTCACCATTTTCAATGGTCACAGAGATGCCCTTCAACGCTGTTTTCTCAAAAGGAGTGCCCACACCATAAGTATAGGTAATATTATCTAAAACAATAGCCATTAGTGTGCCTCCTTCGCATAGTACGTCGTTAATGCATCACCAAGTTCATCATTAGTAATGATATCGTTAGGGATATCTACACCCTTTTGAATGAGTTTCGATGCAACCTCAGCTGCAACAGGTACATCTAAGCCCAAATCTTTTAGCGTATCCACTTGTGTAAAGATTTCACGCGGTGTTCCCTCTTGTAATTTAACGCCATTTTTCATCACCACAACACGGTCTGCGGTTACTGCTTCCTCCATAAAGTGGGTAATGATTACAATGGTAATACCTTCTTCTTTATTGAGTCTATGAATTGTTTCAAGAACCTCTAAACGCCCTTTTGGATCCAACATAGCAGTAGGTTCATCTAGTACGATACAATCTGGTTTCATAGCCAGTACACCGGCAATGGCAATACGTTGCTTTTGACCGCCAGACAATAGATGCGGACCATGTTCCGCGTATTCGGTCATGTTCACTGCAGCCAAAGCATCATCAACACGTTTACGAATTTCTGCGCTAGGTACACCTAAATTCTCTGGACCAAATGCTACATCCTCTTCTACCACAGCTGCTACGATTTGATTATCTGGATTTTGGAATACCATGCCCACATGTTGGCGAATATTCCAAATATGTTCATCATCTAATGTGTTAAAACCACATACGGTAACAGTTCCCTCTGTAGGTTGTAATAACACATTAAAATGCTTAGCCAATGTACTTTTACCACTGCCATTAGTACCTATAATGGCCACAAATTCGCCGCGCCCTATGGAAAGACTCACATCATCCAGGGCACGCACATCATTACCATTTTCATCAACATATAAATGGCTTAAATGATTGACCTCAATCATTGTTTCGTTTGATTTCATGAATAGCCTCGTATCTTTCTAGTCAATTTCGTTTTATGTGAAAGTTAACAATTAATCTTCCATCACTACGATAACTGCTACTATATAACGATATTTGTACTAGTCGATTGTACCATAAAATTGACAATAAAAAAACGGTGTTGCAACCGAAGTTACAACACCGTATGAGTTTGATTAAACTAACTCGATAATAGCGCAAGGTGCAGCGTCACCTTTGCGAAGACCAGTTTTGATTACACGAGTGTAACCACCTTGACGGTCTGCATATTTTGGAGCAATTGTATCAAACAATTTTTTTACTACGCTTTCATCCATG